>PKCI01000041.1 GCA_002862135.1 Verrucomicrobiota bacterium
TTCGGTATGATCTGAGGTTTCCACGGGATGAGTGAATCGGCCACCATCGCCCCGACAGGCTTTGAACATCTGCTGGGACTCGCCAGCCAAGCGGCAGGTGAGGATCTGGCGGCTTCTATTGATCTCCTCAAACTTAACTTCGGTTGTGTCGAGACGAAAGGAGTGAAGAAACTGGGGACTCATGCTCAGTTACTCCCGTAGAATACGCCTAATTTCCAGAGTGTCAGGGGGAGGAGGATCAAGGGATGCCAGCCTGGGTTGCCAGCCTGGGTTGCCAGCCTGGGTTGCCAGCCAAATGGGCTGGCGAGCGGAGTGAAATGACAGTGGACTGGCCGCTGCTAATGCTTGGCGTGATTATTCTTCGATAACCATTCCATGGCTCAGGCACGGGAGGACACGAAGCGGGGATTCTTGGAACGTGAATCCTGGATCTGGAGGAGGATCGCGTGAGGTAGGGTGAAAGCAGAGACGAGGAGAAGATAGCTCGCGGTTAGACTGGCTCCGGATGCTTCTGGAGAGTCGACTGAATAGAGATGACACCAGATAGGAACGAGAATCAGCGAGATTCCCGCGACAATGACCCAACGTGTGGGTTTTAAAAAAAGCTCTCCTTCGACAGAGAAGCGTTCATAAAGATAACGCCAGCTGTGGACGGCGATGAAATAAGCGACAAGGAAGAGACTTGCGGGGAGGACGAAAGCAAGGAAGGCGAGAAGGGCGGCCTCTCCCACGAAGATGAGACGGCGGTTCAATAGATGGAGCACACCTTCCAACAGAAGTGAGACAACGCCAGCCGTGAAAAAGAATAATTGCCACTGTTGCCCGAAGAAAAATTGATGGGGAGAGGACTGCAGAACCATCGATTCCATGATCTGCGTCGCTCCCTGAAAGTCGGTGGCAATGGGAATGGAGACGATCCAGATCCCCCGAAGTGATCCAAGGTAAATCCGGCGAAAGTTCATTTTTTGCTCGATCCAGTAGGAGTCAGCAATCCCCCAGTGCCAAGCGGTCAGGGAGAGGAAAAGAAAAAGCGAAAAGACAGGAAAGCTCTGCCACAAGAAAAGGTAGGCTACTACGATGGAGAGGTAGAGGGCTATTTTCAGCCCGGCAGTAAGAGGATGCTGGCTCTGATCTCGAAGCCTCCAGACATCATAGGCTCCATGCGGCATCCCGATCAGTGCGAAGGAAGCGATCCATAGCCAATGGGATTCGATCCCCAAGGTGTAGGAAACGATAATCCCGGCCATCAAAGCGGCCGGAATTATCAGTGTTCCGTTTTTTTGAGTTGTTAAAGTAGATGCTCCCATTCTTTCGAAGGGATGAGCGGTTCCACTTGTTTGAAGTTAGCTGGCTTCGGCATCCATTTCTGCGAGACCTTGAGCGCCCGCAAAACAGACCAGACCAAAACCGACCTTGTTGATGACATCGGCCACGTTGTAGCAGATTTCACGAATGCTCTCACCTTCAGCACCTCCGAGGCTCATAAGGAAACCAATCGGGTAAATACTCCAGCCAATGAGGATGTAAAGTCTCATGGTATTGGCAGAACGAGCGATCGGTGCGGGAGCTTCTTTGATCCGCTGCGAAACCGTGGTGTAAAGGGTGTAAACGATTAATCCCCAGGCGCCGACGGCAATTAGGTAATTGATCCACCATGCGGCTGATCCAACAGTACTTTCCTCGGCAATCCAGGAAAATACGAGCATGATAATTGATGCCCCGACGAGGTTTCGCATAATGCCTTTACCCTTCTGGCCAAGGCGAAGGAGCAGTGGGAATTCAAGAACCAGGAGAGGCACGGTAATAAACCAGTCAATGTATCGGTAGGCAGTAGGGAAGGCTCCTATTTCCTTGCCCTCGATTCGGTTTCCGTCTGCATCAAAAAGGCTGGCAAGCCCTTCAACATAAATTCCAGACATTTTCACGTAGTGGAAACACGCCACTGCGCAGATGATGCCTGCAACCACATTAACGGATTGGTAGGCTTTGGGTAGTTTTGGGATCGTTAACCAGAAGAAGATGGCTCCGGCTCCCATGGCTACGATGCCGACCCAGAACAGGTACATCGTGATTCCTTCAATAGATAAGCCCGCTTCGAGGGCTCGCATTGTTTCACTCATTTTATTTTTTGGTTGGGTTTATAACGCCTCGTGAAAGCAAGCCCCTATGCTGGCGGGTGAACCGACAGGGAGTTAGCCAAAACAAAGCGACGAAAAGATTACGGCGCTCGGTGGCAGTAAGTAAATTTTTATTCACCCCCCCATCAGGGGGATGAATGAAGGCAATCGCATGGCACCGCTAACAAAAAGACGGAGTGGGCCCGGGGGTCCTGTGCTGAGACGTTTCCGGGTAGGTCCCTTCCGCTGAGCCAATCCACACAAACCGATGGAACCACTGGATCAGAATCTGACCCGAAACGACATGGCCCCGCTACCGTCGCCTCTCGCCAAACTTAGGCTACTTCAATAGTGTCCGGTTGCGAATAACCCCACTCTTTGAGAGCGAAGCTCCATTCATCGTGAATTCGATCGACCTGGGCTCTTGTCAGGCGATAACGGTTGCGGCGATAGTTCAGATTTTGTTCGACGTATCGCCTAATCGACTTCAGTGAGCTGTCTTTATTGCGGAAATCAAAGTAATCGAAGAATCGGCCGATTTCACGGGCAGGATCAGCGAGGATCGTTTCGTAGGAGGTTTCGAGGAGGCGATCGCCGATAATGTGGCGTTGGGCGAGATAACCCTCCATGACCCGCCGGTATTTGTAGAAAACCATTTCTTCCAGATCGATCTTATCGAAATCCTGCCAGGCAAAGGCATTGAAGAGGCGAGGGTAGTGATGAAGCATCGATGCAAACACATCAAACGGATTGCGCACAATGTGAATAAAGCGAGCGCCCTTAAATAAGCGGTTGAGTATTTCGATACGAGCGGTCGACGCGGGATTTTTTAGTAGAAGGGGTTTGTCCTTTCCGGCGATAGAGAGTTTGCGAACAAGAAGACGGTAGGCGTCTTCGAATTTGATTCGCTCTTCGTCGGAAACACCCTCCATAAAAATTGAACGTTTGAAGTGTGTTTTCATATTCTGGGGATAATAGAACACGTTGTAGTAGCAGAGCTGATTCATATTACCCAACGCCATTTCTTCCTCCTGAGGTTCCTTCAGGCCCATTTTCACGGCATCCATTCCCCGGTCTTTTGGTATGGCAAGCGACATCGCGGCACGACCGATAAAACGAGTCGGGTTGAGAAGGTTGTGGGGCATCGCTGTCTGTCCAAAGTCGATCGTTGCGAACTGGCGGGAGGAAGCGATCAGGTTGTGAAGATGGGTCGTACCACTGCGCCAGTGACCAATCAGAAAAGTGGGTGGGTGAGGTAGTTGATAGTTCTCCACCTTTTTGGAGAAAATCAGCCTTTCCATCTTTGTGAACGGATGGCGTGCCAGGACGGCGAGGCGGCTTTTTGCACGCTGTGCGGCTGTTCTCTGGCTAAAACCACTATGCGAGGAAAGATGCGCTTGAAAGTTCTCCCAATCACAGCCTGCAAGAGGGTGGAAAATAGGAGGGGGCTTTTCCATCGCCTGCTCAATGGTCCAGCGCGCTTTCATGAGGCTTCGATGCTCGGGTAAGGATAGGGTGGAAGCTAAAGATTTTCAATCATGCTCTGTTGCCAGGTGAGAGTCAGGGGGGCGAGAGAATCGTTCGAAAGAGGGCACCAATCACACTTTTTTCGTCCGGGCCAGGGAAAGCAGGTTTTTGGTAAAGCTTGCTCTCTGCCAGCCCGCAATGTAGTTCAACAGTGCGGGTCGGCAGCCGGGGGATTTTACTGTCGATCACCTCAGTCGAGGTTTCTGTGGCAGCCGCTTCGTTATTATTTCCGGCGGCTTTAGTGGGTTACGTAGCCGTCGCCCACCGGGCAGTGAAGCTGATGAGCGATAGCGTTGGCTAATCCGCCTGTTGGTCCCTTCACCTTCAGTTTATGTTTGCCATTGGCTTTGTTTTTGATCTTTGCTTTGCCGCCGATGGTCTTAACCTTTACTTTGTGTGGTTTGACCTTCATTTTTTTTACAATAGGCGCGTGATAGGCTTCAGCGCTGATTGGGACGCCAAATGAAAGCCCGAGGAGGGCAGTGATCGTGGCGAGTTGAACGATTGAATGTTTCTTCTGGCTTGGAGGTTTCATGGATTGATCTGAGTGATGAGCGCACTGCTCATTGAGAAAGACGAGGGTGACAGGGTTGTTATGCAGAAAAGCATTTCTCTTTTCAGAATCTTTCCGAATCGGCTTCCCCAATAGATTACGGGTAAAGACGGAGCCTTTATGGGATGCCATATGAGCCATCATTTTCACATTTCAACGGGTGACAGGAATTTATGAAATGATACGCTTGACACGATTTTTGAATATTACCGCCTTTTCACCCTTTCTGAATTTATAATGTGCTTATGTTAGTATTATTTGGAGGGCGTCAATGTTATCAATTAATGAGAGTGTTAAGCTGCAACAGCGAGATGAAAACGGAGCACTTTCCTTCAGTCCTCGGGGTGTCCAGGTATGTGCCCCTGTTAGCCATCATTTGCTTGTTGATCTCAGGTGGTTGGGGAATGGGCGATGACCATCCCGCCACATTACCGCTGGGGAGTTTTACAGAACCGTTGGCGTCTACGATTGATTTTCCGACCTTCAATCCCGGGGAAGGTGAAAGCACTGACCGGAATCTAGGAGAGATTCTCTCGCTTTTTGATGAGTTCCTAAAAGCTCAGCAGATTTCCCCGGATGGCACGCCGGAAGACTTGGAAAGACTCTATCGTTTGATCAGTCGCGATTACTCTCTGGCGACTGAAAGGGAAGATTTTTACGATGACCTCTATGATGAACTTGACGACGAATCTGACAAGTTGGCGGAAGAAATCGAGGACTGGGAGGAGGATCAGGGTGATGATGTCAATCAGCAGACCGCTCACATAAAAGAGAAGCGAGAGCCTGACCTCAATGCCTATCTGAATTTACGGGCCGAGGCTGAATCTCTCAAGGCTCAACGAAACCGGTATCGGGACTATATCAATTTTGAAAAACCGACCCTTGCCCTGCTGGCCGAGGCGCGTCTTCGCCCGGGAGACCAGCGACTTCGTCAGGAGGCCTGCCATGTGGCGATTCGGAACTTATATGCACTCTTTGCTGATCAGTTCCTTGGAAAAAAAGATTTCGATCCTAATGAGCGGAATCGACGTGAGAAAATGCTTGTTATCAAAGCATTTCTCTTCAGAGCACAACGCAACCGGACGAGGTTTTACGATGATCGTGAAAAGGGAGTTTTGGTAGGACCGTGGGGTGCAGGGCGCGAGGCTACCAACCTTGTCGACCCGAGCCAAACAGATCGCTTCGTTAGTCCTGAAATCCTAGCCAAACTTTCCCATGAGGAGGTATCACGGCTCGACATTTCTCCCTCTAACCCGATGTGGCACACTCACGAAGCGATGAGAAAACGCCCCGACACTTGGACCGAAATTGAACGATGGGTGGAGAGGAAGGTCACTGAAGAGCTTCTAAGTAAAAAAGGATTTCGCGAAGACTTTCCGGATTTCAGCTACAGTCTTCGCGCTGCCCGTCGTGTTCTGTTTTGGGATGATATCAAGGTCACAGCGACTTCACCCAAAGCGGATGCCCATGACGCATTCGGGCAGGAATGGAAGCTGAAATGGGGGGAGGAGTCCATCGTCGAACCCGTTGCCAACCGGCTGCGCCTTCTTGCGGGCTCCCGTTTTGCTGACCTATGCTACGCGGATATTGGCGGTAGCTCACATCTGCTGATTCTCCCCTCTCGATTGCAGCGTTCGATGAACCCGAATAAGGTCATGCCCCTGACAAAAAGTGAATTTCTCCGGGAGATGAAAAATTCGCGTTATAACTTCAATGCAGAACCCTTTATTCATTCTTCTGGAGTGATTACGGAGGATAATGCGGACCAAATTCTGGCCGGGCTTCCTTCGGAGGCGAAGAAGCCCTATCGAAAATCACGGTTGATTGGTCGCACCTGGATTCGTTTCCGTGAGTCAATGGTCGAGGCAAAGCATGATGTCATCAATGCTGGAGGACCTGTCTCAACAAACTCGATTGTGGCATCTCGTGACCGCGCCCTCAGGCAGGCGATGGTCGTGTCATTCTGGATGGCTGATGTGGATGTGAAAGAAGATAACCACCGTGCTGTTTGGATGAAAAATTTCAATGGTCGTGGCGGGAATCAATACCTTGAGTACTTTCATGATCCGGGAAGTTCGCTTGGCGGCGTGCGGCGATCCGGAGAGGTCAACCAGCTCGATTATCGATACGGTACTGGAGGCTTTCTCTGGACCGACTCGGGGGGAATGTCTCTTTATTCCAATTCGTTTCAGCTATACCGGCCCGGGGCCTGGGATTTTACGACGTTTGCTGATCAACTTTCCGGGGTGCGCCATCTCGCTCGCCTTACCAAGGCAGAGATCCGTGAAGCAGTATCTTATGGCGGTATGCCGGATTTTTATCAGGAGAGTCTCGCTTGGCGCCTGATCAAACGACGTGACCTGCTTGCCAAGGTTTACAATGTCACTTTGTGTGACGGGCGAGCTGGTGAAGCGCCTACGATCGCGGTTCCGCTCACCTCACGTTCCGACCGCATCGCGGCAGCGGCAGCCTATCAAGTTCCGCTCTCGGAGATAGAGAATGACTTGATGCGGGCAGGTCTACTGGACAAGTCGCATCCCGGTGGTGAAACGAAAGAAACCTTTGTTGATGTTCTTGCCCTTAGGGCAACCATTCGCCCCTATGAGAAAACCGTTCTCTCGGGTATCATCCGTGATTATCGACATCCTTCCGGCCTTGTGAAGCGGATGAATCGATTCAATGACGGAGAGCCGTTTCTCAGCCAAAGATATCAATCGTCCAAATGAACACTGACCCCGAAGGTAAATCACAAAAAGAAGACCCACTCTCGAAGAATTCCTTGAGTTCAGTTGCGAAGGTGAAAAAAATGAAAAAGCTGGGTTCAAACCGGGGTGTCGAAACGATGTTTCGAAATACTTACCGGGTTCATGTGGAACTGAGTGCTATGGCCGACAATAAGGCAAATTTTCTCATTTCAGTGAACAGTATCATTCTTATCCTCGCAGCGGCCCACGGGAAAGAGGTGGTGACCGATCGATTGCTTCTCTTTCCAGCTGCGGTTGTGATTGGCAGTTGTGTCGGGTCAATGATCTTCGCAGCAATCGTAGCGAGACCACGGGTTACCAGTCGAAAGAAAAGAGAGCAGCAAAAACACAAGATGGAGACTTCACCTAATCTGCTCTTTTTCGGTGGATTCGCTCGAATTGAGAAGGATGACTACCTTGAAAGGATGGAAGACCTCATCGTCAGGTCTGAAGCGATCTACCCAACCATGACCGCTGATATTTACGATATGGGGAAAGTGTTAGAAAGGAAATTCGAGCGGCTTCAGACGGCTTATGGGTATCTGCTCTACGGCCTCCCTGCGGGGCTTGTCCTGTTTTTAATTCTCCAGGCAATTCTCAGGTTAGCCGATAAGGGCGTGGTATAAGTAAGGGGACCTGAGAATTAGACGTCCTTCAGGATTGAAAATTCTGGATTTTCACAAAGAACAACCCGCGAATGGTGGGACTTTAGGGCTGCTCTTCAGGGAAAAGAAACCCCCGTTTCCCGCCCTTTGTGCCGTAATTAACGTCTACGTTTGGGCGCCGGGCGGCGCTTGCGCACGGGCTGAGGATTCTCCTCCAGCAGCGCGGTGTAAGCGTAGTCAAAACCGTCGAGCTTCTTGCGCTCGATCTTCTGGTCGATGAAGTGTTCAACCGCAGCTGCGTTTTCGAGTTCGTCGGCGGTTAGGATGGTGAAAGCATCTCCTTCCTGCTGGGCACGACCGGTTCGACCGATGCGGTGGACGTAGTCCTCCGGATTTTCGGGCACTCGGTAATTGATGACGTGGGTGACGCCAGAAATGTCGAGGCCGCGGGCGGCGATATCGGTGGCGACGATGATATTGAAGCTGCCGTCGCGAAACCCCTGAAGAGCTTTAGTACGATCACTCTGCTTGATGTCGGAGTGCAGTGCGGTGGGCTTGGTGCCTTCGATTTTCTTGATTCGAACTAGAAGTGAGTCAGCCTCTTTTTTGGTCCGCGTGAAAATCATCATGCTGTCGTAGCCGGTCTTTTGGATGAGCGCGAGAATGAGGTCATCGCGCTGGTCCATGCCAACCGGGTAAAAGGCATGGGTCACAGTTTCCGCTGGAGAGCGGCGTCCACCAACTTCAACTGAAACGGGGTCATTGAGCGCCCACTGAGCGAGCGTCTGGATCGCGCCTGGCATGGTGGCGGAAAAGAAAAGGGTCTGACGTTCCCTGGGGCACTGATCAATGATCTTCTTCACGTCGGGGAGGAAACCCATATCGAGCATGCGGTCGACTTCGTCGAGAACAAGAAACTGGACCTCACTAAGGTCGAGGTTGCCTTTCTCCATGTGATCGAGTAGGCGACCTGGAGTGGCAATAATCACGTCAGGCTTATTCTCTAGCGCTTCGATCTGGTGGCCGTAGCCCACGCCGCCGTGAAGTAGCATGACGTTGAGTGGCTTAAAGTAGGAGAAAAGATTCATCTGGTCCTCGACTTGGGCGGCGAGCTCGCGGGTCGGTTCGAGGACGAGGCACTGCGGCTTGGTGGCCGGTCCCATCTTGCACACGATGGGGAGAGAGAAGGCGGCGGTCTTACCGGTTCCGGTCTGGGACGCGCCCACGATGTCCTTGCCCTGGAGGGCTTCCGGAATGGCTTGGGCTTGGATCTGGGTGGGTTCGGTGTAGCCGGCCCGTGTCACTGCGCGCAGTACCGGTCCGGAGAGTCCCAATTCTTCAAAAGAAGGCATTGGGGACATAGGAGGCTCCGGTCCTCTCTTTCAAGAGGAATTTCCGGGAGTTTTCCCGAAGTAGTTTCGAGTTCTGAACTACTTTTTCTCGGTTTTCTTTCGCGTCAGCAGATAGTCGAGCGAGACGCGACCAGCTCCGCCACAGACAAGAGTCAGGAACAGTGTAAGATAAAGAACCAGTGACTGAGGTTTCAGGCTTGGTGAAAGATGAAGTGGTCCGAACAAGGTAAAGGCGGTGAGACCGAAGAGAATAGCGGTATTGATGCGCGGGAAGATGCCGACGGTAATACCGATCAGAGCTGTCGTGAGGAGTAGCACTAAGGTGACGCCAATGGCGGCGGGCATAGGCAGTCCGAGGGTTGCGATCCCATGGATAAGTTCCCAGGTGAAAAGGTTGCTCAGCCTTAGCTGTTCCATCAGCTGGTAGTAAACAAACGCGCCAGATGGGATGAATCTCACAATAAAGAGGCCGAAGTCAGAGGGGAACGGCTTTTCGGGGTATTTGTCGGTAGAAGTTGGAAGGGCATGAGTGTCTGCCGTCCGTGGAAGCCGGTATTGACCTTCTCATTGGTCAGGGCCCGTTCGTTTTGATGGCGGACGGAGAATTCGTGGGCTAAGATTTGGTTTCCCGACCATGGAAAACACTTTTTACCAGCCCTTCGATTTTGACAGGATTGACGGGGAACTGCCGGTCAACGCCGGGGAATACCGAACTGGTTTCCAAGTGGAACGGGACCGGATCATTCACACTTCGGCATTTCGGCGGCTTCAGAGCAAAACCCAGGTGTTTTTCAGCGGCGAGTACGATTTTTACCGGACGCGGCTGACTCATTCCATAGAGGTGGCCCAGATTGGCCGCAGTATCTGCAACCGTCTCAACCAGACTTCTCCACTGTTGAAGCCGGGTTTCTTCATCGATGCCGATCTCGTCGAAGCATCCTGCTTGGCACATGATATTGGTCATCCGCCTTTTGGCCACACCGGTGAAAGGGCCCTGCACCGACTCATGACTCCCTACGGAGGGTTTGAAGGGAATGCTCAAACTCTGCGAATCCTGACGAGCATCCTTTTCGGTCCGGATCGGGGTATGAATCCTACCCGTGGATTTCTCGACGGAGTTCTGAAATACAAGACCCTCTACGGCGAAGTCGCCGCTCAAAAGAATCACTTTCTCTACCGAGAGCAGGGCGAAGTGCTGGACTTCGTTACAGATGGAACAGCGTTTCCGGAATCGCTTCCCGTTGGGAATGTGAGGAACGGTTTTCGCTCAGTAGAATGCCAGGTCATGGACTGGGCGGATGATACCGCCTACTCGCTCAACGACATCGCCGACGGGATCCACGCCGGCTTTATCACTGTAGAGAAGATTGAGCGCTGGGCGGAAGGGCGAGGGCTCGATTCCGATCAAGAGGCCCAGGTGAAGGAACTTCTCAAAGCGATTCGAAAAGGACGGGTCGAGTCTACCATAGGGAAAAAGATTGGGGCTTTTATTGCGGGGGCCAGTCTTGAGGAAGTGTCAGGTTTTCTAAGTGATTGCACTAATCGTCATCGCTACCGGGTGGTGATCGATTCGGAGATTGCGAAAGCTTGCTCCCTCTACAAGGCGATTTCCCTCGACCTCGTATTTCGCAGTCAGCAGTTGCAGCAACTGGACCGAAAGTCGGACTTTATCCTGACACGCTTGTTCGAAGTCTTTGTCGAGCAATACGTTACCAGTGATCAACCGCGGTTCAAGCTGCTGTCGGACGAAGAAGAGCGACTGCTGCGCGATCAGTCCGATGAAGCCGCCCGGGCCCGGGTGATTTGCGACGTAGTAGCGAAAATGACCGATGGGATTGCCACGCGGACCTACAAGCGTCTCTTTGACGCGGATTTCGGTTCGATCGTGGACCTGGTCTAAGCACCTTTCGCCTCTGGGGGCGGCAATGCCTGCTTCATTGCGCCACTTGGTGAATTTTCATATGCGAGCATTATCGTGTGCTGAACAAGGGCTTCACTGCCTGCGCCGAAATGTGCCGACAGGTGGCCCTCGGAGTTGAAGCCAACCTGCAAATGAAAGAGCCATGTTTCGATCGATCAAATGGATCATAGTTCTGGGTTTTCCAGCGGGTTCGGCCAACGCTGACACGGCCGAAAAGATCGAGTTTTTTGAATCGAGAATCCGGCCTATTCTGGCCCAGGAATGCTATGAGTGCCATTCTGAGGAGACAAAAGACAAAGGCGGTCTTTACCTCGATACCCGGGCGGGTTGGGAAGTGGGCGGTGATTCGGGGGAATCGGTCATCGTCCCCGGGAAGCCGGAAGAGAGCCTTCTCCTGAAGAGCATTGCTCACGACATTGACGATCTCCAGATGCCCAAGGCGGGTGCGAAGCTCGAGGAATCCGTGCTGGCAGATTTCAGGAAGTGGATTGCCGACGGTGCTGTGGACCCACGAACCGCACCGCCCACGAATGCCGAGTTGGCGACAGACACAGACTGGAGCGCGGTTCGCGAACGCCGGAAGGGTTGGTGGAGTTTTCAACCCATTGTTCGCAATGAGGCCCCGGCCGTAGAAGGGGCAGAGCATCCTGTGGACCGGTTCATTCAGCACCGGCTTGAGCAGATGCAGCTTCCAGCTTCGCCGAGAGCTGATGCGCGCTCGCTTCACCGGCGAATCAATTTCACTCTCATCGGCCTGCCCCCAACGATCGAAGAATCAAAGCTATTTCTTGAGGTCTGGAATCGCGACCCTGACCGGGCGGTCGAAGAGTTGGTCGATGCCTTGTTGGAAGATCAGCGTTTCGGAGAAAAGTGGGCCCGCCACTGGATGGACTGGCTGCGTTATGCAGATTCTCATGGCAGTGAAGGCGATCCTGTCATTCCTCATGCGTGGCGATACCGCGACTACCTGATACGGGCGCTCAATAATGATGTGCCCTACGATCAACTCGTCACCGAACATATTGCCGGAGACCTATTGGCCAATCCTCGAATTAGCGAAGACTTAGGCCTGAATGAGAGTGCGATTGGACCGGCACACTTCCGCATGGTCTTTCACGGCTTCTCTCCGACTGACGCGTTAGACGAGAGAATACGGTTCACTGATGATCAGATCAATGTGGTCACCAAAGCATTCATGGGGCTCACGGTTTCCTGCGCCCGCTGCCACGATCACAAGTTCGATGCGATCAGCCAGGCCGACTACTACGCGATATATGGTGCGTTCACCTCCGCATTACCGGCGACAGTGGCGGCGGATGCTCCCGGCGTCCTTGAGACCGGGAGCAAAGAGATGGCTGAACTCAAGCCAAACTTGCGAAGTGCCATTGGGAGTTTATGGCTCGAAACAATTGAGGCAGGGAATCTAAACTGGAAAGCCGGTGAGGAAGCCTTGACTCCGACTCCCGCTATCGAAATGCTCGTCAATTTATCGAAAGCAGAAGACGTGGCCGCCACGTGGGCGAGTGCTTCCGTGAATTATCAGGGTGATCGGAAACGATTTGAAGAAATTCGAAACAGCGATGCGCTGAAGATGCGTTGGGACCTTGGCGAATCTGTTGAGTCATCAACCTGGACACGAATGGGTGAAGGGCTGCTGGGGGAGGAAGTCTCGCCAGCAGGAACGTTTACCCCGGGGGTTGACGGCGAGTTAGTGAAGGGGATTTACCCCGCTGGTGTTTACTCTAACAAGCTCACTGAAAAGCACCGCGCTTTACTGGCTTCCGCCCCTTTCGATCTCGACGGTGATTATAACCTATATCTAAACGTGATTGGCGAAAATGCGATGTCACGGTTTGTGGTGCAGCATTACCCGAGGCGAGGCACGGTCTTTCCTACCCAAAGCTTGGACCATGGGAAATGGTTATGGGCCAGGTTTAATAAGCTCGATTACTGGAACGGGGACAACATTCATATCGAGTTGTCGACTGCGGGAGAGACGGCCGTTCTCGTGAGGCCGGGAGAGCGTTCATGGTTCGGGATTCGAGAAGCATTGCTAATCAAAAAAGGAGAGCAAGCCCCGCCGAGCAGGAGCCTCGAAAGCCTTGGGCCCATACTTGAGGTAGCTGGAAGTATCGAATCGGTGGAGTCGGCTCGGGCTCGCTATGAAGAGGTGCTCCAGTCTATCGTGATGCGATGGCGAAAGGGAGAGGCGCTGACCGATGCTGAAGCCTTGCTGCTGGATGAGGTGGTTCAGGTCGGCCTGCTGCCCAATCAGCTGGATAATGTGGGCGGGGATTTAGCAGACCTGGTTGATGACTATCGAGCGCTGGAAAAGCTGGTGCCGCTGCCGACGAGAGTCCCAGGAATCGTCGAGAGGGCGGGGAAGGATCATCCGCTCTACATTCGTGGGGATCACAAGCAACCCGGAGAAATTATTCCGCGTCGTTTTCTTGAGGTGATCGACGAAACGCCGTACGAATCGGCTGGCTCCGGGCGCCTCGAGTTTGCCGCAGACCTGCTGCGCGAGGACAATCCGTTTACTTCCCGCATGATCGTAAACCGGATTTGGCACCACCTCTTCGGGGCCGGCCTAGTGGCATCGGCGGATAATTTTGGTCGGCTGGGGGAAGCTCCGTCGCATCCGAAGTTGCTCGATTTCATGGCGGATCGTTTTCGGAGAGAGCAGGCGTGGTCGGTCAAGGAGCTGATTCGGGACTTGATACTGACAACGACTTGGCAGCAGGCCAGTCTTCCATCGGGTGCGGCGAGGGAGAAGGATCCTGACAATCGCTTCTTATCGCATTATTCAATGCGTCGCCTGGAGGCGGAGGCAATTCGCGATTCGGTGCACTTTGTCTCGGGTCACCTTGATGAGCAGCGCTATGGCGAACCTGTTTCGGGCAATTCGCCCCGGCGGGCGATTTACCTGCGCACCAAGCGGAACAGCCTGGACCCTTTTATGACCACTTTTGACTTCCCAGTACCGGCATCAACGGTGGGTCGCCGGGACGCTACCAACGTGCCGGCGCAATCATTAACGATGCTGAATGATCCCTACCTAATCCAACAGGCCGCGGGCTGGGCGGGCGTAATCTCGAAAAGCCTGCCTGCCGAGGCGGCGGACAATGCCATGATTCGCCAGTTTTTCCTGACAGGTTTGAACCGGGAACCCACGGAAAGGGAGATGTCCCAGTCTCTTGCTTTTCTGTCTGCGATTGACGTTGAGTATAGGGAAACACGGCAGCGGCTCAACGGGATTCGTGACCACCTCTCCAGACTGACTGCGGAGATGCAGGATCTTGAAGCGCCAGTGCGGGAGCGAATGCTGGTAGAGAGATCGTCCGGCGATTCCATCCCTGCCGTCGATCTGAAGCCGGTCGCGCATTGGGATTTCACCAACGGACTAGTGGATCAGATCGCGGGTATGAGTGCTAGGGCTCATGGGACTGCGCGAATTGAAGAGGAAGCGCTCGTTCTCGACGGTGAAGGTTTCCTTTCCGCCGGGCCACTTGAGCAGGATTTTGCGGAAAAGTCTCTCGAAGTTCGGGTCCAGCTTGATGACACGACTCAACGAGGTGGAGGTGTGATGACCGTGCAGGATCTTCGGGGTAGCTACTTTGACAGCATTGTTTTCGCGGAACGGAAACCGGGGCAATGGCTCGTCGGGAGTAACCATCATCATCGCACCCTCGATCTTGGGGCAATGTCGGATTCATCTGCGGACAGCAGTGCAGTGCACCTCGTTGCCACCTTTAAAGAGGACGGCACGATTCGATTTTATCGCAACGGTGAACCGTGGGGAAAGCCGACCCGCAAAGCGGATCTGTATCCCTTTAAAGCCGGGGAAGCCGAGGTGGTCTTTGGACTGCGCCACGGCACCAGGGTGGATGCCCGCCGCGTCTTGAAGGGACGGGTCTTCCAAGCCAGCCTTTACGATCGCGCTCTGACCCCAAAGGAGGTGGTAGCGGCATACGGCCAGAAGAAATCTTTTGTTTCGGAAGGCGAGGTGGTCGCCGGGCTGTCGGAGGCGCAGAGGAATGAACGTGAGCGGCTGAAAGCCCGGACGAAGAAATTAAAGTCGGAACTGGACGAGTTGCTGGCAGAGGCATCAGGCACCTTGCTTCAGCATCAACGATGGCAGGAATTTGCGCATGCCATGTTCAACCTGAAAGAATTTATCTACTTGCAGTAACTATGGACTCTCAATTCTCACGTCGTGAAGCTTTGAGCCGGATGTCATCTGGATTTGGAATGATGGCTTTGTCAGGCCTAATGGGACGCAAAGCCTTCGGTTCGGCGAGCGAGATTGTTCCCGACTTTCCTGCCAGGGCGAAACATGTGATTCTTTGCTACATGTCGGGTGGCGTGTCTCACGTGGACAGTTTTGACCCCAAGCCAACTCTTGCAAAACTCCACGGCCAGCCGATGCCGGTGAAGGTGGAACGCACTCAGTTCAATAATAACGGTAACGTATTTGCGAGCCCGTTTGAGTTCAAACCTGGCGGAGAAAGCGGGATTCCGATTTCTGACATGTTTCCCTATCTGCGGAAGCACTGTGCCGATGACCTTGCGGTGATTCGCTCAATGACAAGCACGGTTAATGAGCACGCCCAGGGTAATTTTTTCTTTCACACCGGGTTCCCCTTTATTGGCCACCCTAGTGCAGGGGCGTGGTGCAGCTATGGACTCGGCAGCGAGAACGAAAACCTTCCCGGTTACGTGGTTCTTAAGAGTGGAAAGGCCGGCACGCCGCATGGCGGAGTGGGTCAGTGGAGCAGTGGTTTCCTGCCGGCTCAACACCAGGCGTCGGTAATTCAAGTGGATGTGGAAGAGCCAGTGCCTAACGTTTTGCCTCGCGAACGCGATACTGTGCAGCAGTCTCGTCTCGATTTCATCAGGGCGGTCGACAAAGATTTTGCTAGCAATGCCGGCAGGAATGACGACGTTGAGGCGGCTATTCGAAATTACGAGACCGCTTATCGCATGCAGGCGGCAGTGCCTGAGTTATGCGATCTGCGGGGTGAGACGGTGGCGACCAAGCGCCTTTACGGATTTGAAGCAAAGAATCCAATGACTCGCGATTACGCCAAGCAGGCTTTGCTGGCCCGTCGTCTTGTTGAGCGCGGGGTGCGCTTCGTCGAACTTACCTGTCTGCCGCAAACACCGGACGGTAAGCAAAGTGCGAATCCGTGGGATCAGCATGGTGGCCTTGAAGAAGGGCATCGCAATATGTCTAACCAGGTGGACCAGCCCATTGCCGGTTTGCTGGTCGATTTGAAGCAGCGAGGACTACTCGACGAAACACTCGTGATTTTTGCCGGGGAATTCGGGCGGACGCCGTTCTCACAGGGCAGCAACGGGCGCGACCACAATCCTTTCGGGTTCAGCATGTGGATGGCCGGCGGTGGAAGTCGCGGTGGTTCTATCTACGGAGCAACTGATGAGCTGGGCTATCACGTCGTCGACGGCAAGATGACCATCTACGACCTCTGGGCGACCGTGCTTTACCTTATGGGAATTGAGCACGAAAACCTTACATTCCGCTACGCTGGGCGCGATGTCCGTCTCAGTGAAGTGGAGGGACACGTGATTCCAGACCTGCTTGCCTGATCAGGCGATTTCGTGCTCCGCCTTGAGGCGCTTAATTTAAGTCCAGACCTGTGGCTCGACGGTGTAATCCAAGACGCGGTTGGAAAGATTCGAAAGTACTTTCGTCTCCTCGGCGTCGACGACACCGTTTTCGAGAGCGAAGTTCTCTAGGAGCAGCAATTCCCCTTGATCAATCGCGCTGTCGTTAGCGAATACGGCGAGGAAGGAATAAGCGAGCATGCGGCGGGTGGCCGAGGTTTCCAGGATGTCTTCACTCATGGTAGATGCAATTCAGTGGCGCTATGTCAGTTAAGGGTCAACTTTTCTCAGGTAATACATTCATTGCAAAGGCGGGGTGATATCAGCTTTCGATCAGTCCCATTTCCTTGAGCTTGCGCTGCATCGTGCGGCGTGAAATGCCGAGCAGTTGGGCGGCTTCGGTCCGGTTGTCTTTGGTGCGTTCGAGGGCGAGGCGTATCATCCTCTCTTCGACCCTTGCGAGATTGAGATCCTCGTTATTGAGGACAGAAACCGGATCCGGCTCGGAGGAAGAGTTTGATGAACGGAATCCGCTGTGGGAATTATCGCTCAGGAACGGAGGGAGATGGCGCACACCAATTTTTGATCCGTTGGACATGACGACGCCGTGTTCGATCGCGGTGCGGAGTTCCCGAACATTGCCGGGCCAGTCGTAGTCGAGGAGGAGCTGCATAGCTTCCTGGGTCAAGTCCATCTCGGGCTTGTTGTTTTCGTCGGTGAACTCCTTGAGAAAGGCTTCGACCAGCAGGACGATGTCTTCCTTGCGGTTACGCAGCGGGGGCATATCAATCGTAACCACGTTCAGTCGGAAAAAAAGATCATCCCGGAAAGTGCCCTCTTTGACCATTTCGCTGAGATCCCTGTTCGTCGCAGCGACGACCCGGACATCAACTTTAATGGGTTTGTTCGATCCGAGGCGCTCGATAGTCCGTTCACCAATTGCGCGGAGCAGTTTAACCTGGGTATTGAGGTCAATTTCTCCAATCTCATCGAGAAAAAGGGTCCCGCCGTTAGCTTCCTCGAATCGACCAATACGCCGTTCGCTGGCCCCGGTGAAGGAGCCCCGCTCGTGCCCGAAGAGTTCGCTCTCGAGTAACTGCTCACTTAGTGCAGCACAATGGACTGTGACCAGTTTTGACTTGGGGCGTCCACTGAGATGATGAATGCCGCGTCCGACGAGTTCCTTACCGGTTCCGCTTTCTCCCCCGATCAGAACGGTGGCCCGCGTCGGGGCGACCTGCTTGATTGTTTCGAACACAGGCTGCATCACAGCGGAGTGACCGATAATATTCTCCAGACCGTAGCGATCAGTCACCTGCTCTTTGAGAGCCAGGTTTTCCTCTTCAACACTGCGGGAACGGATTGCCCGTTTGATGACGATTTCGAGCTCGTCAATGTTGAGTGGTTTGCTGACGTAATCGTAAGCGCCCTTCTTCATCGCTTCGACGGCGACGTCGACGGAGCCGTATGCGGTCATAAGAATGCAGACCGGCGATTTTGGCCGTGTCAGGGTTTTTGCAATCAGCTCCATGCCGTCCTCGCCGCCGAGGCGAAGGTCGGTAACCATGACGTCGACCGATTCGTTTTTGAGAATCTCGTTCGCTTCGGCCGTGTTGGCGGCGACGTATACGTCAAATTCATCCTCCAACGAAAGGCGGAGTCCGTCGCGGGTGTTCTTTTCGTCGTCGACGATAAGGACGGTGTTGTCGAAAAAGTCCATGGCTTCAGGAAGTGACGTCGATGTCGATGACCGGAGAGGGGGCTTCAGATTTATCCGGCAGGAAACGCATCAGTTTTTCTACTCGGGGGAGATAAACGGTTACTTTAGTGCCTTTGCCTTCACGACTGGCGAATTCGATCTCGCCTCCATGTTCGTGAACGATGCGCCGGACAATCATGAGGCCAAGGCCGGATCCGGTTTTCTTGGTGGTGAAGTAAGGGTCAAAAACGCGGCTGACCTGGTCGGCGGGTATCCCGGGGCCGTTGTCGACGAAATTGAGAAAGATGTTTTCGTCGTCGAAGCCGGTCCGGACCGTGAGTTCCCCGTCAGAACCCATCGCCTGCGCGCTGTTGCGGATCAGGTTGTAGAAGACTTGCTTGAGCTGGTCCCGGTCCGCATTGACGAGTGGCAAGTCCTCATCGAGTTCGAGCGTCATGGCGATGCGCCGGTCGGCGATTTCGGGCCCGATAAAGTTGATGGCTTCGTTGACGAGTTCGTTGATGTCCGTCGTCTCCGGGTTCGGACGGGTCGGGCGGACCGCACTGAGGAATTTCTCGACGATAAAATCGAGGCGCTTGATTTCGCTGCGGGAAATCTCGATCGATTCGAGTAGTTCGTCAGCTAGCTCGGGATCGGCGGTCTTTTTGATTTTTCGCTCGGCGACCTGGAGATGGATATTGAGGGAGTTTAGCGGATTGCCAATTTCGTGGGCCACGCCGGCGGCCAGGCTTTGGACTGCCTGGATTTTCTCTGATTCGATTTCTTTCATCTGCCGCTCGCGGGAACGGGTGTTATCTCGCAGAATGATGACAAAACCACCTAATTCCTCGGCCTCGGATGCATCCGATTCCTCGTCCTCATCGCGGGTCAGTGGAGCGATGTAGAAATTAAGAAAGCGAAGTTCGGGGTAGCGGACGACGAGGTCCCGGTTCACCACGCCGCCAGTGGCGATGACCTCGTCCCAGGCGATACCGGGGAACAACTCCGAGACGTTTTCCTGCAGTGCCGCCCGGTGTTCAAGCCCAAAGAAGTCGCAGGCGGCTTGATTGATGTAGTGAATAGAGCCCTGCGGTCCGGTTACGATGACGCCTTCCCGGAGCACTTCGAACACATTCTCGAGCAGGCCCTTTTCTTGCACTGCCTTTAGGACAAGACGCTGGATCTCCTCTGGCTCGAGTTTGTCGAGACGATCAATGAGTTTGTCGATGATCCCGGGATTCATGTAGGGTAGTTAAAAAAGGGCTTCGAGATGACAGAGAGACAAAACGACGCAGATGCTGTTTGGCTGGCAATTACCACATTTCCAAATGTTGAGGTAGCGCGACAAATTGGCACACAATTGATCGAATCGCAACTGGCAGCCTGCGTCAATATTCTGCCCGGAGTAGAATCCATCTACAGCTGGAAGGGTAAGCTAGAACGGGACTTGGAGCTAGTCGGGCTGATCAAGACGACAGCCGCGAACTGGGATCGCCTCGAGGCCTGGATGGCTGAGCATCACCCCTATGAGGAGCCTGAGTTGATCGCCATACCGGTGGAGAAAGGTTCTTCTGGATATCTCGACTGGGTGAGGTCTTCGCTACGAGTAGATTGATGCCGGATTGCCGGTCCCCCGAAACGCGGTGGACAAAAGGCGATCCTGAGGCATAAGTCTCCCCTCCCGAACACCAGTCCATCAGTCGAGTGAGTCTAATCGTCCAGAAATATGGCGGCACATCCGTCGGAACGCCCGAGCGCATCCTCAATGTGGCTCGTCGCATCCTCGCGACCAAGGAGGCCGGAAACCAAGTGGTGGCCGTGGTTTCCGCAATGTCTGGTGTGACCAACAATCTCATCAAGCTGGCCAACGAAGTGACCGGTGAAGCCGATCCAACCGAGCGGGAAATGGATGTGCTGCTTTCGACCGGGGAGCAGACGACCATTGCTCTAACTGCGATGGCTCTGAACGCGATGGGAGCCAAGGCGGTTTCCCTGACTGGGGCGCAGGCAGGCATCAAAACTGACGGGTTTCATACCAAAGCACGCATCTCGAATATTTCTCCCGAAGGCGTTCACGAGTTGCTGAACGATGACAACATCGTGATCCTCGCGGGTTTCCAGGGCGAAACTCCTGACGGTAAGATCACGACGCTGGGCCGTGGTGGTTCCGATCTCACTGCTATCGCGATGGCGGCTGCGATTGACGCGGACCTGTGCCAGATTTTTACTGACGTCGATGGGGTCTACACCTGTGATCCCCGAGTAGTTCCCGACGCTCGCAAGATCGATGAGATCAGCTACGACGAAATGCTGGAGATGGCGAGTTCGGGCACTAAGGTGATGCAGTCCCGATCGGTCGAGTTTGCGAAAAAGTTTGGTGTGACCTTCGAGGTCCGCAGTAGTCTGAATGATAATCCCGGAACAATCGTGAAAGAAGAAACCATGAGCATGGAATCTGTTGTCATCCGCGGCGTCAGCTTGGAGCGCGCCCAAGCCAAGGTAACCATCTCCGGAGTCTCGGATACGCCCGGCACGGCAAGCAAGATTTTCGGTGCCGTTTCTGACGCGAACATCATCGTCGACATGATCGTTCAGAACGTGTCGAAGACTGGCTTTACGGACATCTCCTTCACCGTAAACAAGGACGATGTCGTCAAAGCTGAGGAGGCGCTCAAACCCGTTCTCGAGGAACTTGGAGACGGCGCCAGTATCGAAGCCCAGGACGGGATCGCCAAGCTTTCCATGGTAGGAATCGGGATGCGCTCCCACTCCGGTGTGGCTGCTGAAATGTTTAAGGCGCTTTCTGAAGCTGGTGTGAACATCGAAATGATCTCCACCTCCGAGATTAAGGTGACGGTGACTGTGGCTGAAGATCAGATTGATCAGGCCGCCCAGGTCATGCACGACGCCTTCGGCCTCGCCGATGCCTAGAAGGCTCGCCCTGCTGCCGTTCCAATCTGCGCAAAGTTTCGTTGAGGAACGCGCCGTTGTTGGCGTCCGATGAAAATGCGATCAATAACGCATGCGCTGGATAGTTCTCTCTTTTCTTACCCTGATGGGTTGCAGCCTGGCTCGGGCTGATAACCGGCCCAATATTCTCTGGATCTCGGCGGAGGATATCGGTCCTCACTTTGGCTTTGCCGGAGATGCTCATGCCATCACCCCGAATCTTGACGAGCTGGCCAAAAGGGGGACCTACTACTCAAATGCCTTCACAAGCGCCGGCGTTTGTGCTCCTTGCCGCTCCGGAATCATCACGGGGATGTATCAGAATTCGGTAGGAACACACCACATGCGCTGCAATGCAAAGCTTCCGGACTGGTTGAAGCCGTTCCCCATGTATCTGCGCGAGGCCGGCTACTACTGCACGAATGCTTCCAAGACCGACTACCAGTTCTCGGACCCGGGCAAAGACGAGATCTGGGACGTGTGTGGCGGAAAGGGCCATTGGAAACATCGCGCGGGGGGTCAGCCCTTCTTTGCTGTCTTTAACTTCACCGGCTGCCACGAAAGTGGGATCGCAAGTGAGAGCAAGTATAAGAGCGTTACCGAAAACCTGACCGACGATCAGCGGCAGGATCCGGACAAGTTGGACACGCTTCCTCCATACTACCCTGACACTCCCATTGTCCGCGAAGACTGGAAGCGAAACTACGAGCTCATCACTGCGTTCGATGCCTTCGCCGGGAACCTGATGCAGGAAGTTAAGGATGCTGGTGAATGGGACAACACGATCATCATGTTCTGGTCCGATCATGGCGTTGGTTTGCCGCGCGCGAAACGCTGGCTCTACGATTCGGGAACTCACGTGCCGCTGGTGGTTCACGTGCCTGAAAAGTTCAAAAGCTTCCGCACCGCCGCGCCCGGTGAAACGGATGACCGTCTTGTCAGTTCGGTCGATTTCGGACCGTCTGTGCTGACCCTGGCCGGAATTGAAGTGCCGGAGCACATGCACGGCGCCAGCTTCCTCGGGGATGCGGCCGAGCGCGACTACGTCTACGGGGCCCGCGATCGCATGGACGAACGCTACGACATTATTCGCACGGTGCGTGATAAGAAGTATCGCTACGTCCGCAACTTCGAGCCGCTCAAGCCGTACTACCAATACATGAACACTCCGGAGAAGGGAGCAACCATGATGGAAATCCGTAAGGCTGAAAAGGCGGGAACCCTGAACGGAGCTGCGGCCCTCTTTTCGATAGGGTCGAAGCCGGTTGAGGAACTCTACGATCTTGAAGCGGATCCCTATGAGGTGAAGAACCTCGCGGCCGAACCGGCACATGCTGAAAAACTGGAGAGGCTCAAGGAAGCCTTGTTTAAGTGGCAGCTTGAGATCGGTGACATCGGATTGATTCCGGAATCTGAGATCACAGCGCGCGAAGGTGACGCCGGTGCGACCTATGCGATCTTGCACGGCGAAACGGATCAAAGTGCCCTGATCTATGTGCTGACAGCCATTGCAACTTCAGCGTCGGATGGGCAGGAGGCCTTTCCGGATCTTCTAGCTGCGTTGCGCTACGAAGATGCTGCGGTCCGCTACTGGGGCGCCACGGGCTTGGGTAATTTTGCCGAAGAAGCGAGTGAATTTGAAGGCGCGAAGCAAGCACTCAGAAAAGCTCTCAAGGACGACGCTCCTGCCGTTCGAATCGCCGCGGGCCGTGCCCTTTGCCGGATGGGAGACGATCCTGAGGCACTGCGGGTTGTGGCTGATGCCATGAAAGGTGACAATGAGTGGGCTCGTCTCGAGGCGGCCATTGTCCTTGACGAGTTGGATGAGAGCGCCCGCCCCGTGCTGAAGGATCTCCAGGCCGGATTGGTCAAGCAACCTAACAAATACATTGTCCGCGTTTCGAACAAGGCAGTGAACGATTTGCTCGGCACCGATAATAAGGTACCATAATGGATGGCTGGTCCGTCATCACTGGATGCTGTTCTCATTGCGGGAGGAAAGTCCTCCCGTTTCGGGACGGATAAGGCTTTCCTCGACTGGACAGGAGAACCGCTTTTCCAGCGCCAGTTGAAGAAACTGCAGACCCTGGGCCCCGGTCGCCTCTGGCTGTCTGCCAATCCGGGGCAGGAATACGGCGAACTGCCGGACGGAGTCATTCGCGTTGATGACGATGACGAAGGTCTCGGGCCGGTTGGCGGTTTGATGACTGTCTTCCGGCGGAGCGAAGCTGAGCGAATTGTTGTTCTCGGCGTCGATCTGCCGCTCATGGAAGAGCGCTTTCTTGCGAAGTTGGTGGATGATGGCTCCGGCATTGTGCCGAAAACCCAGCGATTCTGGGAACCTCTTGCCGCTGTCTATCCTCGTGAAGCGATGTTGGCGATTCTTGAAGCGGCAATAGAACAGGGCAATCAGAAGTTGCAGCGCCTTCTTGACGAGGCGGAGCAGAGCGGAGTCACGAGGGCCTATGCCGTAAGCGAGGGTGAAGACCTCCTCTTTACCAATTTGAACAGCCGCGAGGATCTCGAAAAGATTGATCCTCATCGCAGGGATGAAGGGGTGACCTTGCACCGCTATCGCGTGGAAAGCGGTTGGGTGGAGGAGGGCGACCAGGTGGCGATGGAAGAGCCACTGGAAGTTCGGGTGAACGGGCAAAGCGTCGCTGTGATGATGCGGACGCCAGGTCATGATGAGGAGCTGGTCACGGGATTTCTTCTCACTGAGAGCGTGATCGAGTCTGCCGATGATATTGTAGAAATTCAGCACTGTCCCGACCTCGATCCGGAGGCAGTCGGCAATTCGCTGGAGGTAACGTTGAAGAAGGAAATCGATCTGAGTGGGCTGACGCGTCACGTTTATACTTCGAGCAGTTGCGGAGTTTGCGGCAAGGCGACCATCGAATCGGTGTTTCAACAATTTGCCCGGATTGAGCGTGGGATAACGTTGACTTCTGACTTTCTTCTCGAGTTGCCGGGTAAGTTGAGAAAGCAGCAGGAAACCTTTGATCGGACCGGAGGCCTGCATGCTTCAGCGCTCTTTTCGAAGGACGGAGAGCTCTTGTTTCTGAGAGAGGATGTGGGACGACACAACGCTTTGGACAAGGTGATCGGCCGGGCGTTGCACGACCGGATTGATTTGTCTGAACTGGTATTGTTAGTCAGTGGTAGAATTTCTTTTGAACTGATGCAGAAGGCTCTCGCGGGAGGCATTCCAGCGTTAGTGGGTATCTCCGCTCCCAGCAGCCTAGCGGTGAAGTTAGCCAGGGACAGCGGGCAAACCTTGGTTGGGTTCCTGCGCGAGCGCGGTTTTAATGTCTACTCGGGTGAGGTGGAGTAGAGGGGTGCTCCGCCTGTGGAGGATCCTACATTTCGCTGGCGACAGCCGCGGCGATAAATAGAAAATATACGATCACGACTAACACGCTGAGAATGATTCCGGCATATCCAGTGATGATGCCGGTAAGTGCCATGCCGGCATTGGAGTTCGCCGTCGGGTTTTCGAGCGCCCGCTTTCTGGCGATGTGACCGCAGATAATGCCGGCAATGCTGAAAAGGGTGAAGCAGGAGAGAATACCGAGAATACCAAAGACTAGGGCGCAGACGGCTACGGAATCGGTTTGTGACTGGTTGGCCGCAATGCCTGGCTGAGGGGCAGAAGCAACATTACGCGATTGGGCTGGAGTCAGGGAAGGCGGCAAAGCGTCGCCTCCAAACAAATCGGGTCGGACGTCTGCGCAGGGTTTCCACTCGGTCATGGAGTCGTTCCAGACGGGGGTGGTGGGTTTGATAGTTTGTGATGCCACCAACTCCGGGAGTTGGCTTTCGTCGACAGAAACTTGGTTGTCCAGATCGTCAGCGTAATACCAATTCATAATGGCGCTAGAATAGACAGGCGTGGTCGTAAAGGCGAATGCTTTTCTTTTGCGATATCAAGCAAAAGCGCAGTAGCCGCGGAAGGCCTCGAGACGCTCGTTAAAAGCGTCTTCGGTGAGGGCTTCGACAGCGTGAGTGCTGAAGCTCTCACAGGTGAAGCTGGCCACGATTGTTCCGCGGGCGATTGCGCTGGTGAGGTCGTCGAAGCTGAACTCGTCTTTGCCAAGGCTGGCTAAGTATCCGGCGAAGCCACCAATGAAGGTGTCGCCTGCGCCGGTCGGATCGAAAACATCGTGAAGCGGGAAGGCGGGGCAGGTGAAGAACTCGTCTTCACCGAAAAGCATGGCTCCGTGTTCGCCCTTCTTAACGATCACGTATTTCGGTCCCATTTCGCGAAGCGCCTTGCCGGCGGCGACGATGTTGGAGGTGTCCATCATCAATTTGGCTTCACTGTCGTTGAGGACGAGCAGATCAATGCGCTTGAGAAGACGCTCCAATTCATCGCGTGAAATTTGGATCCAGAGATCCATTGTATCGGCGATAGTGAAAAAGGGTCCGTCGCCAAGTTGGTCCATCACCTCGTGCTGGTTGAGCGGGTGAGCGTTGGCGAGCAGGTTGATGCTGGCGCCTTTCTGTGAGTCGGCCACGGACGGCTTCCAGGATTCGAGAACGTTAAGAGCCACTTCCAGCGTCTCGCGGTCGTTCATGTCTTCCATGTATTCACCGCTCCATCGAAAAGTTTCGCCTTCGGAAAACTCGATGCCTTCCAGGTTGATGTCGCGACTCTTGAGCAGGCCAAGGTGTTCTTCAGGGAAGTCGTGTCCGACCACACCCACGATACCGGAGGGGCCGAAGAAGCTGGCGGCTATAGCAGCGTACGAAGCGGAGCCGCCGAGGAGGTTCTCCTGGGACGCCTTCTGCGTCTTTACGTTGTCGATAGCAATGGATCCGGAAACGAGAACGCTCATGATAAGTAGGTAAAGGCAGTGATGCTAAAACAAACAGGTCCTAAGCGAGTAGAGCTTTGGACTCGCGGACATAAGCAGTAATCTCGGGTGATTGCAAGATCCCGGAAACAATGACGGCTCGTTCCGCACCCGCGGCAGTGACATCGGGAAGGTTTTCCTTCTTGATCCCACCAATGCAAAAGATGGGCATATCGGGATGGGCCTCGTGAACCTGCTGGATTTCCCTGGTGCCAATGGGCGCGTAGGTTGGTTTGGTCGGAGTGGCGAACAAGGGGCCGAAACCGATGCAGTCCGTGCGCGGATCGGCAGCGGCAGCGGCGGCCTGATGAACACTGTGAGTGGAGCGGCCCACAAGCATGTCGTCACCGACGATGGCGCGGACATCATTCATGGCGGCATCGTCCTGGCCTACATGAACACCATCAGCCCCGATCGCTGCAGCAACCTCGGGGGAGTCGTTGATGATAAGGGGAATGCCGCCGTCGCGGCAGAAGGGGAGGAGTTCACGGCCCCAGCGTTCGATATCGGCTTCTGAATGTCCCTTGGCACGGAGTTGAATGACGTCGATACCACCGGCGATCATTTCGCGGGTGACGCGGGCCAGATCGTCCGGAGCGGCATAGCCGAGGTCGACAATGCCGTAGAGTCGGGCAGGAAAGAGAGTGGAGCGAGCCATGTTGATGACTCAACAGGGTTAGGTGGGTGAGTCAACCGTATTAGGTGGAGCCATTTTTTCTTTTCTTGCCCTTTTTATGAAGAGAGAGATCGCCAATTCGCAGGATAAGAAAAGGAAGAAAAGGAGTGACCTGAGTCGCTTGGAAATCACTCTTCCTCGTCCTCCTCGGGATCGGCGGAGAAACTGCCGGCTACCGGGGTAAAATCCCATGGATCAGTCTTGCCACCCATCTTATCGAGGAATGCGCCGCTGGAGAAAGCAATGAAGAAGTTGTTGTCGCCGGTTTCGTGGCGGGTTTCGTCGTAGCGCTTCTGCATCGCGGGAAGAATTGAGCGGGCATTTTCTCCCAGCAATTCGATGGCGCGGCAGGCGCGGAGGGCTGTCCACCAGTTCTCGTTGTGGAGTTCACGAGTCAGCACTTCGAGGGCATCACCACGATACTTGTCTGACTCGGCTGCCATCCAGAAGGCCATCTCAATTCGCACAGGAGCGATGTAGTCGTCCATGTAGTCATAGAGTTGCTCAAGAAGTTGCTGGTCATCCGGTGAGGCATAGCGCAGGCCGATGATGGCCCAGTAGCGGGAGGAGGGATCTCCGGAGCGAGCCAGTTCCAGCAGTTGTTCGCGGCTTCCGGTGCCGACAAGGTCTGCCGCGGCCCAGGCGGTTTCAAGATCGGGGCGGTGATTGGTGCCGCCTTTATTGATGGTGAGAATGTCAGCATCTTCGTCTTCAATGTACTGAGCCATGACAGCCTCAGGTAGAGCGCCGTTGTCTTTGATCTCAATGCGTTTGCGGGCCAGCTCAGCGCGAAGTGACATGAGAGCTTTGCGTTGTTTTTTGCTCATCTCCGCACGCATCAGGTTATTGATGTTCTGCGGGTCCGCGGTGATGTCGTAAAACTCCTCGGGGGCGCGTGTTGCGTTGGTGTAGTGGCGCTGGGCAACGGACAGGATTTCGGGATTTTCGTCGGCGTGCTTCGTAATGTCACGACGGATCTCGGCGAGGTCGGAGAAAACGCTCGGCGGATTCCAGGAGAGGTGCGGCATGTAATTGCGAATGTAGAGATACTTCTTGGAACGAACGGAGCGGGACATATCGAAGACCTCATCGACGCGGTCGCGGAAGCCATAGACGAATTCCGGTTCTTCGGTTGTGTCCGGCCCGATAAAGATTTCACCCTGCATGTGCTCCGGCACATCGAGCCCGAGCATGGAGAGCAGGGTGGCGGGGTAGTCGACGAAGGTGACGAGGCGGTCCACCGTTTCACCCGGCTTGGCGGGCGCGAGGTGCTGCCACTTCTCAGGGAAACGGATCATGAGAGGAACGTGCATCCCGGAATCGGTGAGCAGTCGTTTGTGGCGTGGCATTCCGGAACCGTGGTCCGAGTAAAAGAAAACGATGGTGTTATCGGCGAGTCCGTCTTCTTCGAGTTCCGCAAGGCGCTGCCCGATTTGCTGGTCCATTGCTGTGACGCAGTCGTAGAATCGGGCCACGGTTTTGCGAACGGTGGGCGTATCCGGGTAGTAAGGTGGAATAGGAGCTGTGTCAGGATCGTGAACGAGGTCTTCAGTGATGGTGGACTGGATGTGTTCTTCGAACGCCTCATAAGGCCAGACCGCGGTGCGGGACTGGTGTGAGGTCATGTAGTTGAACACGGCGAAGAAGGGTTGCTGGCCGTTTCGCGCCTCGGAGCGCCAGTGGGCTTCGGAGCTGTTTTCGTTCCAGGATTCTTTGATGAGGCTATTGATACTGCCGGTGTTGTAATCGGTTTTCACGTTGTTGGTTGTGAAGTAGCCGGACTTGCGGAGGTAGGTGGGGTAACCCGAAACGCTCTCGGGCAGGGGGAAGGCCGATCGCATCTGGTGGGTGCCGGAGCTGGGCGCCCAGATGCCGGTGATGAGGGTGGAACGTGAGGGGGAGCAAACCGGGGCGGCCGAGAATGCATTGGTGTAGCGCACGGCTTCCCTGGCGAACTGGTCGAGGTTCGGAGTTGTTGCGTAGTCGTCGCCATAGCAACCCAGCGTGGGGCTCATGTCTTCGGCGGTGAGCCAAAGCACATTGGGATACGCTGTCGATGCGGCAGGAGATGGTGAGGGCAGTTCACGAGCCTTGAGATTACGGAAGCGAATGGTCCCGCCTTTGCCATGATGCTGAATGCCGAAGTATCCCTCCCGGGACTGGTCGTCGCTGATTTCAGTGATCTTCACATCGTTCACGAAAGTTATGATTTTGGGCCCATCGCAGACGACGCGGTAGGTGTTCCAGTCACCCTTCTTGATGACCCCGTTAATCTTCTCGAGAAATTCCTCTTTCTGCCCCTCCTTCGGGTAAAGCCATCCGCCCATGCCGATGGCGTAGACCGCTCCGTTTTCGCCGGGGTGGGAACCTTCGATCTCGACTTGGTAGCCTTTCGGTTTGCCTTCTTCGCCGACAAGTCGAAAGGCGAAGCCGGTGTTGAGCCCGTCCTCTTCCGCTTCTTCCGGTAGCAGAACCTCGGCGGAGGCCTCGAAGTTGCTCATCTTGCGTTGGCTTGTGACCCACACATTCTTGGTGGCAAGCAGGTGGATCTCCCCGTCGATGACCTCGAAAGTCTTGACGTCGGCCCGGGGCGTCCAGCCCTTGGTGTTTCTGCCGTTGAAAAGATCGACCCACTCACCGGCGAAGGTGGTGGTAGTGGAAAAGGCGAAGGCGATCAGGCCGGAAAGCAAGGGGAGTTTCATGGCATCACGGTAGCGAATGGCCGGGTGATGCAAAGGCAAAAGCGGAAGCCTGAGATCACGCGATCACATTTTCGACGAGTCGAAAGCGATCGTCGTAGTCGCCTCCGTTGTGAATGCAGCAGCAGTCATAGCAGGCGACAGCCCGTTTGATCTTGCGAACCCGTTCAACGACAGAACCACATGAGAGGCACTCGTAGGTGTAACGGCGCTTCATTTTGCGCGTTCCGAAGTCGAGATTGTGGCAGCGGTCTTCGTCGGGAATACCGAGGTCGCGACATGCTTGTTTCCACTCGGCGCCGTGAGGTTGAATGCGTCGTCCTTCGGCCCTGATGCAGGAGACTAGGTGAGCCAGCTCGTGGAGGAAGGTGCCGAAAATTTCTCGGTCGCGATTCTCTTCGGGCAGGTCCTGGAGCTTGGGATTCAGCTCGATCTGGTCGGTCTGAAAAAAGGCACGACCGGCAGCAGTTCGCATGCGGCGATTCCAGGTGACGGAGACGCGGTCTGCAAGGCGGGGTAATTCCAGTTCATTGGCGTAGTAGACCGCAAGGCGGGTGAGAAATTTGTCAGCCCCCGACCGTGGGTGGACCACATTAGGGACCTCTGCGGCAGACATAGTGGGTATGCCAGGCTTTACTGAGCGACCTGACACTGGAGAGACACCAGCATCACGCGGAGCGGTGTGGTGTTCCTCAGGAGAGGTCAAAGTGAAGTCGTCGAACAGTTCCAGTTGCTTGGCCATGGCGTGGTTGGGAAACCTACTTGGGGCTGGCGTAGGGTGCTGTTTCACCGGTGCGCTTGTCGATGATATTCAGTTCTTCACCAACCGTTGTCACAAAGGAAAACTCTTCCACGCTTTCGCGGAGAAAAACGTTGGCTCCGATGGTCGACGATTTACCGATCACAGTTTTTCCGCCCAGCACGGTAGCATGCGGGTAGATGACGACGTGATCTTCGACATCAGGGTGGCGCTTATTGCCCTTGACGACGCGACCGTTCTCGTCCTTGGGGAAGTTGCGGGCTCCCAGGGTGACGCCGTGGTAGAGCTTTACGTGGTTACCGATAGTGCAGGTTTCGCCGATGACAACACCGGTGCCATGGTCGATAAAGAAATGAGATCCGATCGTCGCACCCGGGTGGATGTCGATCCCGGTTAGGCTGTGGGCCCACTCGGTCATGATCCGCGGAATGAGCGGAACGTCGAGCTTGTAGAGGCAATGGGCGCAGCGTTGGATCGCGATGGCTTCAATGCACGGGTAGGCGAGGATGATCTCGTCGAAGTTTTTCGCGGCGGGATCACCTTCGTAGGCGGCTTCAACATCGGTATGGAGAAGGCGACGAAGTTCGGGAAGGTCGTTGAGAAACTCGCAGACGAGATCATGCGCCTGCTTGGCGAGACCGGGGTGGGACTCGCCGGTTTCGTCGTCGCGGAGGCGCAGGGTCTTGGCGACCTCGAATTCCAAGGTTTCAACCAGCGAAGCAATTCGCTCGCCGGTGATCATTTCCAGCTCATCAGTTGGGATAGGCTCTTCGTCGAGATAGCCGGGGAAGAGCAGCTGCAGCAACGACTCGCAAGTGGCGATGACCTTGCGCTTGGAGGGAAGGTTCGCACTGTCAATGCGGTTGATCCCGCCCACCTCTTGGTAAGAGGTGACGAGTGAGTCAATGATCTTCTGCTTTCCGCAATCCATGGGCTGGGAAGAAGTTAAGCAGGGAGACGCGCTTTCCAAGGAAAAGCTTAAGTCGATTTGTGCAGTTTTTTCGCTGATGGGAGGAACAGATTGTGTCAGGGCTATAGAATAACGAGCTTCTGATCGATCTGCGCGATGTTCGAAGAGAGGAAATAGGCGGTGTGTCGACATCACAGAACTCGCTCCCTAAATTGCGCAAATTGCCCAAGTTGGGTGACGTGCCGGCACTTTTGTGATCCTCGCTGGCACCGCGGAGGATGTATCGAACCTTTGCGCACACGAATTTGGATCATGGTCTCGTTGGCTCTTGGAGTTCGCCCGGAGGGATTGGTACAGGATGCTGCAACTCCGCCCGACTCGAAGCAGTTGAAGATGGTGAAGTGGAAGCCTGATTTCCAGATAACCAACGATGACGTCACGATTGTTCTCGACAAGATTGCGGAGCACAGTCCGATCATTTCCACGATGCGCCGATGGGATTCATCTTGGTTAAAGGCGAATTGCGGGAGCTAGTTGCCTATATGAAGACGCTCCAGTCGGAGAAGAATTGGAGCTTGGTGGTCGGCAGTCGGTATTGAGTAATCGGTCATCATCATTTCGAAACTGACTACGGAATACTGAATACAGGTTATTCTGGAGAGACGTAGTCATCCCTAATTGAAGGATCTCACCAAAACTCGCACCCCACTCGACCTCGCGTTTATCGCGCTGGTCTGGATCGTGTGGTTGGGTATCACGGTCGCTGGTAGTCGATGGGTACTTTTCGTCGACAACTGGTTCATGTCGATGACGATGGCCTTCGGTTCGTTCGTGGCGGGATCGACCAGCCAGGGAGGAGGGGCGGTCGCTTTCCCGGTGATGACGCTGGGATTCAACATCGATCCAAAGGGGGCACGGGATTTTTCGATGATGATTCAATCGATCGGCATGACTTCCGCAACGGTCGCGATCTTGTGGAGAAAAATACCGATCGAAAAAACCGCGCTGGTGGTTGCCGGACTTGCCGGCGCGCTGGGAATTGTCTTCGGGCTCGAGGTGGTTCAATTCTGGTTCGAATCGAAGCCTACGAAGGTGTTCTTCGTCTCGCTCTGGCTCGCCTTCGGGGTAGCACTGTGGACGATCAACCGGGTATCAGGAACGGTTAAACGCGAGGTGCTGGCGGATCGCAATCCCGGCACCCTGATTTGCCTGGCGCTGGCGGGCTTTGTGGGCGGAACGGTGTCAGGGCTCCTTGGTAGTGGACTCGATATTTTCGTTTTTGCCGCCTTGGTTTTGGGATTCCGTGTCTGCGAAACGGTGGCTACTCCCACTTCGGTGATCCTGATGGCGACCAACAGCGTGGTGGGATTTCTCTGGCGCCTTGGCGGGGGAGGGGGCGAAGCGATTGCTCCCGAGATCTGGAACTACTGGTGGGTTTGTATTCCGGTTGTTGCGATCGGGGCTCCGCTCGGAGCGCATTTCATTTCCAATCGTGGTCACCTCTTTGTGGTGAGGTTGTTGCTTGTAGTAATCGTGGCGCAGTTTCTTGGCGCTGTCTTCATCGTGAAATTCGATGGTCCAATGATTGTCCTAGCGACGGCGACGTTTGGATTGGGTGTCGCGGTCTTCCTGCTCTTCTGGCGCTGGGGGCGGCACTATGCGTAAACTCGCTCTGGATCAGGTTCCAAAATAGCGATCTCCCGCATCGCCCAACCCGGGCACAATATAAGCGTCCTTATTGAGGTGCTCATCGAGGGCGGCGGTGAAAATAGGAATGTCAGGATGTCGTTTTTCGAACTTAGCGACCCCTTCCGGAGCGGCGATGAGGCAGGCGAAGCGAAGGCGGGTGGCTCCGGCTTTTTTAAGTTCGTCGGCAGCATCAGCTGCACTGCCTCCGGTGGCGAGCATCGGATCGATCAGAATGACCTCGGCGTCAGCGATGTGTGGAGGAAGTTTGCAGTAGTAGCTGTGGGGCTGGTGGGTTTCCTCGTCACGGTAGAGTCCGATGTAACCGACCGAGGCTTCTGTCAGGATTTCGGTGAAGCCGTTGAGCATGCCGACACCGGCACGTAGGATAGGGACAAGAACCAGCGGACGGGCGAGCGCGTGACCGTCGGTTTTTTTGAGCGGCGTTTCGACTTCAAGCATAGAGGTCTCGATGTCACGAGTGACCTCGAAAGTCATCAACCGGGCGATGTCGTGAAGGGCGTTTCGGAAGTCGGCAGTGCCGGAGTCCACCGAACGAATATGAGTGAGCCGCTCGCGGATGATGGGGTGATCGATGACAGTCATGGGGGCAGAAGGTTGCAGCCAAAAGGCAGAAGTGGTGCGTCCAACCTGAACTAATTACTAATCGCTAAAACTAATTATTGTCGTGGGCCGCTAGTGGTCCACGACACTGAGTTCTTCGCCTTCTTTCTCCGGCTGGCGGATGTTTTCGACCATATCGATGACGTCTTTCGGCGGCGCCTCGGTGAAGGAGCAGACGACGAGGGCGACGACGAAATTGATGATCATACCGAGGGTGCCGATCCCTTCAGGCGACACGCCGAACCACCAGTTGTCCGCGGTGTTGGCCGACGGATTAATGAACTTGAAGTAGATAATGTAGGCGGCTGTGAAGACGATGCCGGAGATCATGCCCGAAATAGCACCCTCGCGGTTCATGCGCTTGTAGAAGATACCGAAGATGATAACCGGGAAGAAGGATGACGCGGCGAGGCCAAAGGCAAAGGCCACCACCTGGGCGACGAAGCCGGGTGGATTGACACCGAAGTAGCCCGCCACTATGACTGCGCCGGCGGCGGCACATCGCGCAATCAGTAACTCCCTCTTTTCATCAATGCCCGGCGCGAAAGTCTTCTTGACCAGGTCGTGGGCAACCGAGGTCGAAATCACGAGGAGGAGACCGGCAGCAGTCGACAGGGCGGCGGCGAGCCCACCGGCGGCGACGAGGGCGACGACCCAGTTGGGCAGTTGGGCGATCTCCGGGTTGGCCAGCACCATGATATCACGGTCGACATAGAGCTCATTGGCGTTGTCGGTCGGTGAGTTGGTTAGAAGGCGTTCCTGGTTGTTGCCTCGTTCGCCACTGAAACTGGGTTTGCCGACAAAGGCATCACCCTTGGTGTATTGGACCAGGCCGTCGTTGTTCTTATCGAGCCAGGCAATGAGGCTGGCGTCTTCCCATGACTTGAGCCACTGGGGGGCTTCCGCGTAGGGTTTGTTCGGGATGCTTTCGAGAAGGTTGGTCCGGGCGAAAACGGCAACGGCAGGGGCCGTGGTGTAGAGGATAGCGATAAAGAGCAGGGCCCAGAATGCGGACACGCGTGCGGCGCTGACTTTTTTGACCGTGTAAAAGCGAATGATGACGTGGGGCAGGCCGGCGGTTCCCACCATGAGGGCCATGGTGATGAAGAACACATCGATCATGCTCTTCGACCCGTCCGTGTAGGTAGCAAAGCCAAGCTCCTGGCTGAGACCGTTGAGTTTCTCGAGAAGGTAGACGTCTTCACCGGTAACCTTAGCGCCGAAGCCCAGTTGCGGGATCGGGTTGCTGGTCATCATCACGGAGATGAAGATCGCAGGCACCATAAAAGCGAAAATTAGAACACAGTATTGGGCCACCTGCGTGTAGGTGATTCCCTTCATGCCGCCGAGCACGGCGTAGAAGAACACGATCGCCATTCCGATAATGACTCCCCAGGTGATGGGTTCCCAGCCAAAGAGCATGGGGCCTTCCACTTCGGAAAAAAGGAAGCGGGTGAAAACCACTCCGACACCGCGCATCTGTCCGCAGACGTAGGTGAAAGAAACGAAGATCGCACAGATCAGCGCGACGAGGCGGGCGGTCTTCGAGTAGTAGCGGTCGCCGACGAAGTCCGGAACAGTAAACTTGCCGAACTTTCTCAGGTAAGGGGCGAGAAGTAACGCCAGCAGAACGTAACCTCCGGTCCAGCCCATGAGGTAGACTGATCCGTCATAACCAATGAAGGAAATAATGCCGGCCATCGAAATGAAGGAAGCGGCCGACATCCAGTCAGCGGCCGTGGCCATGCCGTTGGCAAGCGCGGGAACGCCGGCTCCGGCGACATAGAATTCACCCGTCGACGCGGCTTTTGCCCAGATCGCGATGCCAATGTAGAGGGCAAAGGTGAGGCCGACGATGATGTAGGTCCAAGTTTGTACGTCCATGTGATAGAGCCCGCTGCGTTGGGCGTGAAAGGTGTGAAGGTAAAAAGTTCGAAGGTGGGCTGCACTCTCGAAAGAGTTAGTCGGCTTTGGAGCTGTACTTTTTGTCGAGTTTGCTCATCATGCGCACGTAGACGGCGATGAGAATGACGAAGACGTATATGCTTCCCTGCTGGGCGAACCAGAAGCCGAGTTGGAAGCCGCCAAGCTGGATTTTGTTGAGCTGATCGACGAAGAGAATGCTGCAGCCGTAGCTGACGGTAAACCAGATGCTCATGAGAATGCCGACAATACGAAGATTGGCTCTCCAGTAGTCACCATTGTTGTTGGGAGGAGTTTCGTCAGACATGAGTTTATACAAACAGGATTCCGCTAGCCTTGGAAGGCACACTGATAGGCCAGTCACTTAACGGAAAAGCGTTCGCTTTTTGAAGGGGAAAATCGCTAAAGTGATCGAAATCCGCCAAAATCAGACCACATTTCCCCATCATGGCTAGTAATCGCAACAACCTTGAACTTCTCGGAGAGGATAACATTCCCGGCACCGGTGTCCTCGTGATCCCCAACCGCCTCTCATTTGAGGACCTGTTGCACGTCGAAAAGCAGCTTAGTGGTCGAAAGCTGGTCTACCTTACTGAGAGCAGCTTGGAATATAACCCGGTGCTTCGGGTGCACTTCGACAAGCCGGATGTAAAGGCGATGGGATTTTCCTCGGATGAGAAATCCAGGGACGCTTTCAAAAGAGAGCTGCACGACAGCCTCTCGGAGGACAGTGTCATCATTTTCGTGCCTGGTGTCACTCGCACCCGCATGGGACAGACGGTGACCGTGCCGTCCCAAATTCTCGAATTTCTGACCAGTGCCAGGGCTCCTGTCTTGCCCCTGTTTGTCGATCACCCTGAGGAATCTGCCTTGTCCGTGGAAAACCGCTCCGATGTGGAGCGCATTGTGCTGTCCTTCGGGGAGTTGCTTCAGCGTGAAGCGGCCAACCTTGCGAATTTTCAGGAGAGCATTCTCATCGCGGCCGAGGCCGCCTACTCGCAGCGACCGATCCTGAAGAGCAATCTGGCCTGGGAAATCCTCAAGGGATTGAAGAAACACAGTAAGACGGCGGAGATTATCGATGGGCTGGACGGTCAGTCGCTTCGTTTTGACAAGTTGCTCGCCGCTGCCATTGTTCTTTCCAGGTATATCAGGGAGGCGACGGATAAGCCCCGCATCGGGGTGATTCTGCCTCCGGGGAAGGGTGGTATTCTCTGTAATGCTGCAGTGCTTCTGGCCGGCAAGGTTCCGGTGAACCTGAATTTCACAGCGGGAGATAAAGCGATTGAATCCTGTATTGAGCAGGCTGGCCTGGACAAGTTCATCACCGCGGATCCCTTTGTTCGAAAGATGAGCTCTTTCAACTGGCCGCCTGGCAAACAGCTTATCCTAATTGACCAGGTGTTGCCTGACTTGAAGCCGAAGATCATTCTCTGGCTGATTCTCTCCAAGATCTTTTCTGCCGGTTTGCTGGCAGCTCTGCTCAAGGTGCCGAAGCGCGGTGGCAATGAAGAGGCGGTGCTGCTTTTTACTTCCGGAAGCTCCGGCGACCCCAAAGGCGTAGTGCTGTCCCACCGAAATCTTCTCGCCAACGTGAACCAGTTCGGCGCCCGCATTAACCTGAAGTCGACTGAAAAGGTGCTCGGCTGTCTGCCGCTGTTCCACAGCTTTGGCTGTACCGTGACGATGTGGTATCCGATGATCGAAGGGGTCAGCGTGGTGACCTATCCCAGTCCGCTCGAAGTGCCAAAGCTGGCTCAGTTGATCGAGAAGCACAAAGTGAGCCTGCTGCTCGCGACGCCGACCTTCCTGCGGGGGTATTTGCGACGGGCTGAGAAAGAACAGCTCAAGAGCGTGAAACTGGCCATTACCGGAGCTGAGAAGCTGCCGAAGAAGGTGGCGGAGGCGTTTGAGGAGCGGTTCAATAAGCCGGTGCTGGAGGGATATGGTTTGACTGAGACTTCCCCGGTGACCAATGTGAACATGCCGGACCCGGACGACAGTGAAGTGATGGGCGGCACAGAGGGGCCGACCATTCCCAATCACCGCTTCGGATCTGTGGGCCAGTTCATTCCCGGAGTCGCGGTGCGGATCACGGATCCTGACACCCACGAACCCCTTTCGGTCCATACCTCTGGAATGATCTGGGTGAAGGGTGCCAATATTTTTGAAGGTTATCTTGGTCAGCCCGAGAAAACCGCTTCGGTGATGAAGAGCGGTTGGTTCATGACCGGCGATATTGGTCGCATCGACGAAGACGGTTTCCTTTACATCGAAGGCCGGCTTTCACGGTTCTCCAAGATTGGAGGCGAAATGGTACCGCATGAAACTGTTGAAGATCACATCAACAAGGCACTCGGCCTGACCGATGATGAGCGTCGGGTCGCCGTCGTCGGTGTGCCGGACGAAGCCAAGGGCGAAGCGCTGATCCTGCTCAGTTCTGATCCGGATATTGATCTCAAGGAGTTGCGTAGCAAGCTGACCGAAGAAGGAATCCCTGCTCTCTGGATTCCCAAAAAGATTATCGATGTTGAAGCGATTCCGATCCTCGCTTCCGGAAAGCTTGATATCAAAAGTTGCGAGGGATTGGCCCGGGATGCCTGATGCTGTAAATCCGTGTTTAAGATCGTCGGATGCTGGTCGACCTGAGCCGGTGGGTTTCGTGTGATCAACTTGCTGCGGATTCCGCCTCAGATTCTGCTTTCTTTTTAGCTCGTTTGCGTTCGTTGGCATCGAGGATGCGCTTGCGCAGGCGAATGTTCTGCGGCGTAGCCTCAACAAGCTCGTCAGGTTCGATATACTCAATGGCACGCTCGAGCGAGAAATTGATCGCTGGAGTCAAATTGACGGTCTTGTCGCTTCCGGCAGCACGGTGGTTCGTGACGTGCTTGGCCTTGGTCGGATTGACCGGCAAGTCGTCGGTGCGCGGGTTCTCGCCAACAATCATGCCTTCGTAGACATTTTCGCCGGGGCTGACGAAGAGCTTGCCGCGGGTCTCAATATTGAGCAGCGAATAGTTCATGGCCTCGCCTTTCTCCATCGAAACCAGTGTGCCGGTGTGGCGCGTGCGGATGTCCCCGGAGTCGGGGCGGTATTCCTTGAAGAGGTGCGACATGATGCCTTCACCACTGGTGAGGTTGAGCAGTTCGAACTCGAAACCGATGAGACCGCGAGTCGGAATGGTGAACTCGAGGTTAGTGCGCCCGTTCTTGGCGCTCATCGCTTCGGTCTTTCCCTTGCGGTTGGCGAGAGACTGCATGCAGCCGCCGACAGCGTCATCGGGGACTTCGAGGTAAAGGGTTTCAAACGGCTCGTGCATCTTACCGTCGATCTCTCGCTTAATCACGGTAGGGCGGGAGACAAGAACTTCGTAGCCTTCGCGGCGCATCTGCTCGACGACCACGGCGACCTGCATCGCACCTCGAGCGCTGACCTTGAATTCCCCGGCGCTGGCAGTGTCCTCCACCTTAATGGAGACATTGGTGCGGCCTTCGCGGATGAGTCGGTCACGGATTTCGCGGGAAGTAACGCGGTCACCTTCGGTCCCGGCAAAGGGGCCGTCGTTGACGGCGAAAGACATCATCACTGTAGGTGGATCAATCTCGACGAAGGGAATGTGCTGCGCTTCAGGATCGGAAGCGATAGTTTCACCAATCTCGACATCTTCAAATCCTGACAGGCCGACAATATTTCCGGCCACTGCGGTTTCAGCCTCACTGGTGGCGAGGGCGTTGTATTCGAAGACCTTGGAGATCTTGGCGCGCTGCGGTTTCTCACCGTCGTGGATGCGCCAGACAGTGTCGCCTACGGAGACGGTGCCGGAGAGGATCTTCCCGATCGCGATACGGCCGACGTAGTCAGACCAGTCGATGTTGGATACCAGCATGGTGAAGTCGGCTTCAGGATCGACTTGCGGAGCCGGGATGTTCTCCATGATGGCGTCGAGCAACGGCACCATGTCGGAAGCGTTTTCGTTGGGCTCGACGTCGGCGTATCCGTTCTTAGCGCTACCGTAAAGAAAGGGGGCTTCGAATTGTTCTTCAGTCGCCTCGAGGTCAAGAAAGAGCTCAAGTACTTTGTCGTGCACTTCGAGGGGTTCGGCGTTGGGGCGGTCGATCTTGTTAACGAAAACGATCGGGGTCAGTCCGGCGGCGAGAGCTTTCTTGAGAACGAAGCGGGTCTGGGCTTGGGGGCCTTCGTAGGCGTCCACGACAAGCATGACGCCGTCGACCATCTTCATGACGCGCTCCACTTCTCCGCCGAAGTCGGCGTGTCCTGGGGTGTCGACGATGTTGATGATGTTGTCGCCCCAGCGAATGGAGGTGTTCTTGGCTTTGATCGTAATGCCTCGCTCACGCTCCTGGTCCATGGAGTCCATGGCGCGCTCATCCACCGCCTGGTTTTCGCGAAATGAGCCGGCCTGCTTGAGCATCTGATCCACAAGCGTGGTCTTGCCATGGTCAACGTGAGCGATGATGGCAATATTTCTGATGCGATCCGGGGTGATGGATGGGGGCTCGGACATAACCGCGGGAATGACCGCTCGAAATGCGATAAATCAAGCGGGGAAGTAGGAATGCTGAAATTCGGTGAAAGGCCCGGAAACCAGGGAAACCGAACAGGGTTGACTGCGAGACCCAACACTGTTGGGTTGTAGCGAGCAGTAAAGGGTGGCTGTGAACGAAATGAAACGGGATCTGAACGATAAGCTGGCAGCGAATCTGCGGGAGTGGATGACGCCGGATCAGCCTTATCTGGTAGCTGTATCGGGGGGTCGGGATTCCATGGCCCTGCTGCATTTTCTCAAGACGGCGGGATACGAAGATCTTGTGGTCGGGCATGTGAACCATTGCCTTCGCGGCGATGAGTCGAACACGGATGAGGCGCTGGTGATTGAAACGGCTGAAGAGCTCGGTTTGCCAGTGTTCTCAACGCGCATCGAGGTAAAAGCGGTCGCCGCGGAGCGAAAGCTGTCCATCGAGACGGCTGCCCGCGAGGTGCGCTACGCCTGGTTTGCGGAGGTGGCGACTGACCAGGATTGCCGGCGCGTGGTCACGGCGCATCATGCCGAGGACCAGGTGGAAACGGTGCTGATTAACCTGTTCCGTGGATCGGGAAGTCGCGGGATTTCGGGTATGGAGCGTCATTCCTGCCGTGAAGTTGACGGTATCGGACTGGAGTTGTTTCGACCGCTCCTGGAGGTGGATCGTGCCCGGATTGACGCCTACGTGCAGAGGCAGGGGATTACTTTCCGTGAAGATTCCAGCAATGCCGGGGCCTTTGCGCTGCGCAACCGGGTGAGGCACCGGTTGCTTCCGGAGGTCGAGTCGATCTTCGGGCGCGACGTGAAAGGGGCTGTCCTGCGGGCCGCGGACCTGGCGCGTAAAGACGAGGCTTGGATGCAAACAACCGTCGGCGACCTTGCCCTGAGGCTGGCCGATGGGCTCGATGTAAAGCGCTTGCGGGAACTGCCGGAGGCCCTGCGCGACCGGCTCTTGATCGATTGGCTGAGGGAGCATGGAGTGCCCGACTGCGGCTTTGATGAGGTAGCCCGTGTGGTTGAGGTGGCCATTTCGACGGATCGTCCGGCCAAGCTCAGTCTGCCGGGCGACTTTCATGTCCGTCGGCGCGAAGGGGTTCTTTTTCTGGAACCTCCCGGGGAATAGGCGATAGGATGCCGCAGGAACGTAATCGATGGCCTATAGAATTTTAGTGACCGGAGGTGCCGGATTTATCGGATCCAACCTCGTCCATTACCTGTTGGAATCGGCAGGAACCGATCTTGGTGTGGTGATTGAGCGGGTGGTGACACTCGACAAGCTCACTTACGCTGGAAACCCTGAAAACCTGGCAGGCCTCGGGGGGGAAAAGCGTCACCGCCTTGTTGAAGGCGATATCTGCGATACGTCGCGAGTCGGCAGCCTAATGGAGAAGGAGGGGATCAATGCAGTGATGCATCTGGCGGCTGAATCTCATGTCGACCGGTCCATTGACGCCTCGGCCGAGTTTATTCAGACGAACGTGGTTGGGACGCACAGTTTGCTCAATGCGGCTCGCCTCTGGGCTGAAAAAGGTGCGGTTGACTTTCGTTTTCTCCACGTTTCGACGGACGAAGTCTACGGATCACTTGGAGCGGAAGATCCGGCGTTTTCGGAAACGACGGCCTATGCGCCGAACAGTCCTTATTCGGCATCTAAAGCAGGCAGCGACCATCTCGCGCGGGCCTGGTTTCATACTTATGGCTTTCCTGTTATTACCACCAACTGCTCCAATAACTACGGTCCACGACAGTTCCCGGAGAAGCTGGTCCCCCTGATGATTCAGAAACTGCGGGCTGGTGAAAAGCTGCCTGTTTACGGTGATGGATCAAACGTGAGGGACTGGCTATACGTGAAAGATCATTGCCGTGCCCTCGCTCTCGCGCTGGTTAAAGGGGAGCCCGGGGAAGTCTACAATGTGGGAGGTAAATGTGAGCTCTCCAACCTTGAAATGGTAAAGGCACTGATCGCAGCGGTCGCGGAAGCTGATGAGGGGGTGTCTTGCGATGACCCGGACGCATTGATCGAGTTTGTGAAGGATCGTCCCGGACACGACTGGCGTTATGCGATCGATTGCTCGAAAATCGAAACTGAGTTGGGTTGGCAACCGATCGAGTCCTTTGAGTCCGGTATTAGAGAGACGGTTGCCTGGTATCTTCAGAACGAAGGGTGGATCAGCCGAATTGAGGACGGCAGTTACCGAGGGGAGCGGTTGGGCCTGAGCTAGGGCATGAAGCGGTTATGATCGTGCAGGAGTGTCCCCCTGACTCCGGTAGAGGTCAATTATAATTCGGTTTCACACCGAACTCGGTGAGGGCGCAGGTCACTTCGTCCATGGGCAGGCCAATGACGTTGGTCATGGAACCTTCAATGCGCTCGATGATGTCGGCGCCGTGCTCCTGGGCGGCATAGGCCCCGGCTTTGTCCATGGGATTGATCTTTTCGTGGTAGGCCGTCATTTCATCCCCGGTCAACCGCTTGAAGTGGACGTCGGTGACCACATCGAAGCAGCGTTCCCGGCCTTGTCCGCAGTTCACGAGGGTGACCGCGGTAAACACTTGGTGAGAGCTGCCGTTTAGAGACTCTAGCATCTGCCGGGCTTCGGCGCGGTCGACCGGTTTGGTGAGCACGCGATCTCCGAGGAGCACAAGCGTGTCGGCGGCGACAACGACGGCGTCGGGGTGGTGGCTAGCGACTGCCTCTGCTTTGAGCCGCGCGTTCATTTCCGTGAGCTTACGAATCGGGATCGAGCCGTCTTCGTTTTCCTCGACGTCGGGCATGATCACTTCAAAGTTGAAACCGGCTTCCTTGAGCAGGTCAAATCGACGGGGAGAACTCGAGGCGAGGATGAGTCTGGAGACAGCCATAAAAATCGAGATTAGCGGAAATCCGCAGCAAAGAAGGGGTTGTTCCGCTTTTCTTCTCCGATACTGCTCATCGGGCCGTGACCGGGGCAGATGATAGTCTCGTCAGGAAGAGTGAGAATTTTTTCCCGGTTGTTGTTCCAGGCGTCTTCGAACGAAACCATGCCTCCTCCCATGGATCCGGCAAACATGGCGTCGCCAACTACTGCAACAGGTTTGGATAGCCCCGTTATGTAATAGGTAGTGCCACCCTTGGAGTGGCCACTGGTGGTGAATGTATAAACGGACAGGCCCTGAATGGAGAAGATGTCTCCTTCGGAGAAGGTTTCGGTTCCCGGCCACGGCTCAGCTTCGTTCGAGTAGATCCCGGCTCCGGGGCAGGCAGCCTTAAGGCGGTCCAGGTCAGCGATGTGATCGTTGTGAGTGTGGGTGATAAAGATGGAATCGATGGTGACTCCTTCAACCGTGGCTTTGGCGACCAAGCTTGAACTGTCGGTGCCGGTGTCGAATGCGGCGCCAACCTTTGTTTCCGGGTCCCAGATGAGAAAGGCGTTTACCCGCATGTCGCGGTAGGGGGTGTTAAAAATTTCGAGGCCATCGATATCGACCGGACGAGGGCGCCAAACCTTGGATGCCGACATGGTCAGGGCACGGGGATCAAGACTGAGCGCCCCGGCCACTTTTAATAATGCCGGTTCGTCGCAGAATTCGCCGCGGCAGAGGCGGTGGAGAATATCTGGACTGACGCCGGTGGCTTGAGCTAACTCGGCCTCAGAGATGTGGCGGCCTCGCATGGACTTCGCAATGATGTCCTCAAAGAAGTCTTCAATGGGTATTACAGGGCTCATGATGGCAGGATGTTCGGGGCTCCAGGGAGAAAATCATCTCGATTTGGAAATTTTCTTGTCCCGTTTTTTAAAAAATGGCATTCTGAACGATGGAGGCAGTGTATTTACATTGTATGCTCCTGCATTAAATGCGCCTTCGGGCATTCATAATTAATAACGAAAGAAAAACTCATGAAACGACACATGAAAAAAGCAGGGGCGTTTACCCTGATCGAATTGTTGGTGGTGATCGCGATCATTGGCATTCTGGCCAGTGCCGCTATGCCTGCTTACAACGGTATTCAGGAACGAGCCAAGCGCACCAAGGACGTGAACAACATCAAGCAGATCCTGCTTGGAGCCCGAGCTTTCGCTGCGGATAATGAAGGACTTTATCCGTCCTACGATCCGGATGCTGATTCGGAAGCGGAGTTCAGCACTTCAACTGACGCCTTCAATGTCCTTATTCCCGACTACATTGACACTGAAATTATTTTCTGGATGCAGACCAAGCACCCTCAAAAGCTTCGTCCCCCACGCGAGGATGGTGAGCTTTATGATGACGAGAACGTTTATGCCTACGTGAAGGGTCAGACTGACACCAGTTTCAGCCGCTCTCCTCTCGTTGCTGACGGTCTCATGCAGTCTGCTGGTTCCTACGGTGAATATCACCCCTGGCTGAAGTCCAAGAAGGCTGTGATTGGTTTCTGCGGTGGTCATGTGACCGAAGAGAGGCTCACTTCTGGCGAGTCCGGTGCGACCGTGAAGAGTAAAGATGGTCTTGTTGAGGATATTTTCACCGAGCGCACTACCAGTGGTGATGGAGGTCGCTCTAGTGGTGGCTGGCTCGACACTAACCAGGACAACGTTTTGCTTCCGGATTAAGCAATGCTAGTTTAACCGAGTTTAAATCCCAAGTCATGCCCGGTCAGGTTTTTCCTGATCGGGTATTTTTTTTCGGGAATCAGTCAGGATTGCCGCAAAGAGGGGACTCGTCTTCAGAGAGGTGATGCCCTACATATTAGAGAATGAAAATCCCACATATTTCAATTTTTGCCGGATTAGTTATTTTCACATTTTGCTTCAATTCGATCGGCGAGGACAAAGTTGAGGAACTCTTCAACGGTAAGGACCTGACCGGCTGGAGTGGCAAGGCGGAGAATTGGTCTGTTGTCGACGGTGTTATTGTTGGTAAAACGACAGACGATGATCCGCTGCCCTACAATCAGTTTCTTATCTGGGAAGGTGGCGAAGTGGAAGATTTTGAGCTGACCGCTGATTTGAAGCTGACAAGCAACGGCAACAACTCGGGCATTCAATACCGCTCTCAGCTTCGCCCGGACCTGGGAGAGCAAGTGGTCTCCGGATACCAGTGCGACATGCACCCAGCCGTTTGGGCTAATGGCATGGGTTACCACGAAAAAGGTCGTGGCATTATCTGCAAGCGCGGCATGAAGGTGGTTATCACGCCTGAAGGTAAGCCCAAGATTGTCGGCGAACTGCCGATGGAGCCTGAGTTCAACACTGGCGAGTGGAACACCTATAAGATTACCGCGAAAGGCAATCATATCGTTCACGAGATCAACGGGGTGCAAACGGTTGAAATGGTCGACCATGATGAAAAAGGCCGTGCTCTCAGTGGGCTGATCGCTTTCCAGATTCACAAAGGGGCGGCCATGAAGATCGAGATTCGCAACGTTACCTTGAAGCGTCAGCCCAAGGCTGATCTCCTTTCTCCCGATGAAACGCCGATTCCCGAGGGCGCTGCCGATGTGAATCCTCCCAGAAAACCAAAAGGTAAGGGTAAGGCGAAAGCCAAGGGGTAAGCTGGGGATCTACCGGGCAGGCGGGGAAATAGTAGTTTGCGGTGCTGGATTCGGCTGCTGCGGGACCTATCTCAAAGCAGCCTCATCCACCCGATAATGCGAGCAAACGCTCGCATTTTTTTATGTGAGCGTTATCGAAGGGTCGCCCTCAATGAACGCTCTGCGCCGACAGTTCTTTCTCAGCTACGCCGTCATTGGCAGTGTGATGCCGTTGATGACGGTGTTCCTGCGGGAGCAGGGGGGATTCAACTTTCTTCAGATCGGCCTGGCAATGTCACTGATGAACATCCCCATGCTGTGTTCACCGGCGTTGATCACGCTGTTGGCCGACCGGAATATCGATTCCCGTCGCATTCTTGCAGTGGCTTACACCTGCAGTGCGATGGTGCTCTCGGTGATGTATTTCTCGCATGACATAACCCTGACACTGACGCTGTTTGTTTTTCATGGTCTGTCCTTTGTTGCGATGTTGCCGCTGCAGGATGGTTATTATTTTTCGCTGGCGGAACAGAAACGGCAGGCGGGAGAGTCGGTGATCGGATATCCGCTGGTCCGAGTGTGGGGCACGATCGGATTTATTCTCCCGAGCCTGATCCTCTTTTATCCTCTTTCGGTGGGCGCGCCGGCGAATGCGATCCTGCCGTGTGCGGTCAGCTTTTGCTTCTTGAGCCTTTTGAACAGCTTGAGCCTTCCGTCAGTGGCGAAGCCGAAGCAGACGAGTAACCGTCTGCCGACGAAGGAAGCACTGCGAGCCATTTTTGCTCCTAACGCGCGGTGGCTTTCAATTGGGTTATTCTTCGGCTTCATGGCGGTTTCAGCGTTTTATGCTTTTATCGGGAATTTCTTCGACGAAGAGGTCGGGATTCCGAAGAAGTATATCGGATTAATCATCAATATCGGGGTGCTGATCGAGGTGGGCTTCACGCTCTTGATGCCGTGGATGCAGCGAAAGATTCATCTCAGGGGCATTATGGTTCTCGGGCTTTTCTGCATGGTGCTGCGAATGGTCCTGCTGGCTTTCTTCCCAACTCCGGCGATGGCAGTGGTGGTCCAGCTCTGTCACGGACTAGAGGTGCTGGCCTTGTTTGTCGGGCCGGTCATGTTTCTCGATCGTTTGGCCACCGATGAGTTCCGCAATTCCATCCAGGGGGTTTTCACTATGGCGATTGGTGGCGTCGCTCGGGTGGTCGGCGGTGTCGCTGCGGGGATGGTTGTCATGAACTTCGGACTTCGGGGAGGATTGATCTATGGGGCCATCCTTTCCGTCATTTCGTTCCTCATCATCACCTTCCTCTTTCACCGGATTCCGCCTCGCAGTGATATACACGAAAATGCGGTTTCCTCTTCGGAGTCATCGTGATAAATCATTGTCGTCTTCTCCCGAAAGTTTCTCCCTAATGGCTTCTTCCGATTCAGATTCCGTGAAGCATTGGTCCAAAGCTGCGATTGCCAGTCTCATAATGGCTATTGCCGGATTCTTCTCTGTGGGAATCGTTGTTGGCTTGTTGCTAGCGGCGATTGCGGTGGTGTGTGGACACGTGGCGCGTCACAGCGCAAAAGAGCAGAATCTATACGGCGGCACGGTGGCCGTGACAGGAATCGTAATTGGTTACCTGGCAATACTCTCCTTCCCTCTCTGGATGCTGATTGGGTTTGGGGCTCTGCCTGCTCTTTCAATCTACGAAGAAGGGAAGAACGAAAGTAACCGTGAAGTCAGTAAAACGCGAGTTGAGAGCCTGTTCGCGGCGTGCGAAGACTTTGCCCGTGAGAACAGTGATCGCTATCCGGTGGAGTGGGAGCAGTTAACTAACCGCTACATACCCGGCCATGAATTACGAGTGCTGCTCCACAGCCCCTACAAGGGGGGAGTCGCACGGGCCTTTGAAATTGTTCCCCACGATCGCCCGGTGCTTCCGGCGAGCACTGATTCGGTCATTGTGATCCAGGAGATCGCTCCGAAAACGGAACCACAAATTGCTGTGGTTTATGCCAACGGCACGGTAAAGTCGATACGTAATCCCGATCACGAATGAAGATTTCCCTATGTTTCTCCGGCTTGCTGGCCGCCTTTGCTGTCACCTGCGCGCATGCTGATAGCAGCGTGATTTATATTGCCGCGACGGAGACAGAGGAACTCAAAGCGAAGGATGGACAAAGAGTAACAGTTTACGGTGAAACCTCCGGCGCAGGCAAATCGTCTTCGGGGACGAATTTTGTGAATTTCAAGGAAGGCGAATTCTATCTCGTAACTTTCAAGACTGACTTGAACCTGTTTCCCAACGGCGAACCAGCTGACCTTTATGATGGCAAGCGCATCGCCGTCACGGGAGTGATGTCGATTTACCGGGGTAAGCCGCAGTTTAAACTGACTTCACCTGAACAGGTCAGGGTCCTCGAAGCGGACGAAGAATTTCCGCCGAAACAGGAGGAGATGGAAGAGGCCCCCGAGCCTGAGGCTAAACCCGAGGCAACTCCGGAGACTGAGCCAAAGCCCGAAGAAGAGGCCAAGCGGAAGCCGCCGGTCGACCCGTCGGAATACTTCAAGTAAGCCGCGTCGCTGCGATCTTACATTCCAACGGCTGAGCGAACGCGGTCGATCACTCCCTGAGCTTTTTCGCTGGCGCGTTTGGCGCCTTCTTCGAGAACGCCGTCGACATAAGCCGTGTCGTTGATGAGTTGCTCGCGACGTTCTCGCATCGGGGCAAAATGGTCGCGGATCGCTTCGAAAAGCGCCTGCTTGTAGTGACCGTAGCCCTCACCGCCCGCCCGGAAGGAATCCTCCATCGCCGTCACCTCGTCTTCGGATGTAAAGAGGCTGTAGAGCTGAACGATATAGCTGTCGGTGGGATCCTTGGGATCTTCGACCGGGGTGGAATCGGTCACTATCTTCATGATCTTTTTACGCAGCTTCTTCTCGGTTTCTTCGAAGATGTCGATCGTGTTGTCGTAGCTCTTACTCATCTTCTGTCCGTCGAGGCCGGGCACGGTGGCGGTGGCTTCGCGGATCTGGGGAGACGGAACGACGAGCAGGTCTTCGCCGTAGCGATCGTTGAACTTCTGAGCGACATCACGTGTGAGCTCAAGATGCTGCTTCTGGTCTTTGCCGACCGGCACCACGTTGGAATCAAAAATGAGGATGTCTGCTGCCTGCAGCAGTGGATAGGCGAAAAGTCCGTGAGAGGGGGAGATGCCCTGCGCGATCTTGTCCTTGTAGGAGACGCAGCGCTCCAGCATGCCCATCGGTGTGACACAGCTTAGGATCCAGGAGAGCTCGGTGACTTCCGGGACGTCTGACTGTCTCCAGAAGGTCGCCCTGGCCGGGTCTAGACCACAGGCGAGAAAGTCGATCGCGAGTTCGCGAACGTTGGCGCGCAGAACAGTCGGGTCGTGAGTCGAAGTGAGCGCATGGTAGTCAGCAATGAAGTAAAACGCCTCACCTTCTTCCTGGAGGGCGATGGCGGGTTTCATCATGCCAAAGTAGTTCCCGATGTGAGGACGACCACTGGGCTGTATCCCGGAAAGAATTCGCATAGCAACTGGTGGATACCTTTCCCTCGCGGAACAGGCTGGGCAATGATTCAACAACCTTTCGATGAAATCAAATACCGACGATAAATAGGTGTTCAAAAAACACTGTTCACTTTTTTACTGGACTCTTGAACAGTATATCGTATTCTATCCGAAATCCTTTGGCATATTATGGTTGAACTGCTATCTCCTAACGACAAAGAAGCCGGCTCCTCGTCTGCTCCTTCCACCCCGACTAGCGAAAGTAAAGTTAACGAAAACACCGAAGCAGCGAAAGCTAGCAAGACTTCGAACTCTTCGAACTCTTCGAAGCCTTCACGAAAAGCGAGTCCGAAATCCTCATCCAATCCCTCAACTAAATCCGTTCTCAAGAAATCTGAAATGGCTGCCTCAAAGACTGACAAAGAAGCGAACCGTATTGCCGAAGCCCGATCCAAGAATCTCGATCTCGCCATTTCCCAGATCCAGAAAGACTTCGGTGAAGCTGCCATCATGCGGCTTGGTTCTGAAAATCACATGGATGTGGAGGTGATCCCCACCGGCAACCTCATCATTGACCGCGCTCTTGGTGCTGGCGGATTCCCCCGTGGCCGAATCGTGGAAGTTTACGGCCCTGAATCTTCCGGTAAAACAACTCTCACTTTAACCAGCGTTGCCCAAGCACAGAAAGCCGGAGGCCTTGCGGCTTTTGTCGATGTGGAACATGCTCTCGACCCGCAGTATGCCCGCCGTCTTGGCGTGGACCTCGACAACCTGCTTCTTTCCCAGCCGAGCTCCGGTGAGGAAGCGCTCCGTATTGTGGAGACGCTGGTCCGTTCGAATGCGCTCGACGTCATCGTGCTAGACTCTGTCGCCGCTCTGGTGACCAAGCAGGAACTTGATGGTGAAATCGGAGATGCGACCGTAGGTGCTCAGGCCCGCCTCATGAGTGCTGCTCTGCGGAAGCTGACTTCGATTATTTCCAAGGCTCGCACCGTGGTAATCTTCACCAACCAGATTCGTGAGAAGGTCGGTATCATGTTTGGCAACCCCGAAACTCAGCCCGGTGGTCGTGCGCTAAAGTTTTACAGCTCGGTTCGCTGTGACATTCGCCGCACCGGCGCGATCAAGAATTCCGACGGTTCTGTCGCTGGTAACCGTACCAAGTTGAAGGTGGTTAAAAACAAGGTTGCGCCTCCCTATGGTGAAGCCGAGTTCGATATCATGTTCAATGAGGGGATCTCAGCGGTCGGCTCGCTACTCGATCTCGCAATTGAAAACGACATCCTCCAGAAACGTGGTTCCTGGATCAGCTACAAGGGATCCCAGCTCGCGCAGGGTCGTGATGCTGCGAAAGAGGCGTTGAAGTCAGATGAAGCGCTCTACGGCGAGATCGAGGCCGAAGTGAAGGCCGCGATGGATGCGGCTGAGTAGGGTAGGTTAAGTAGGCTAAGTAGGCTAGGTAAGTTGTGGCGGCAGCCAAAAACCTATTACTCCTTCTCGTAATCATAATCTTACTCCCTTTCGGTCGACCTGAATGTCGCTCGGCACCGAACCAGAAAACGCCACAATCACCTGTGGCGTTTTTTAGTTTTGAAAAATCATTTCTCCTGATTTCTGGAGAGTAGGAAATAGCCTAACCTCAATGACATCGGGGACAATAGGGCAGTCGTCGTTTTGTGCGAAGAGAAGGGTGCAGAGGAGAAATAAAACCGCAATTGTCGATATTCGCTGACCAATAGCATGATTTGTGATCATCCATTAGAGAGTATTACGCTGACTTGTGTGCGTGACTCATGCAGTGGGGGCGCGGCACACCACGATATACTTATTTGGGGCGATTTGCCGACACTATGTAAACCCCTGCCTGTCCAAAATAGGAACCGCTTTCTATTGCTTTTCGGGCCTTGCTGATGCATGCCTTGGCCCAATGCAGGTCATCATCTGGGATGAGTTCCAGCTTGAAGCTGGTTGTGATATTCAGAAAGTCATTCCCGTCCATCATTTCAGTGTTGATGGTCACGATTTGGTTCATGGTATCAGTGAAGTGATTCTCCCACAGTAACCCCGACAGTTTGCGCCCGATTTTTCGATCGCCGCCACGTTGCGCCTGGGAGGAAATGGCGGTCTCGATGAACCTTTCCATATCAGCGATTGTAGGCATAAAACTAAACAGGCTGTCATCGGTTTCCAGAATTGCCAGCCGACCGCCAGGCTTCAGCTTGCGATAAATAGTCTGTAGAGCCTTGGCTGGTTCTGCAAGGTGCTGGAGCAGAAAGCGGCAGTAGGCGAAATCAATACTTGCATCTTCCAAGCAGTCCAGTTGATACACATCACCTGCGCGAAATTCTGGTGGGTGCTCAGTGCCAGATGCCAGTTTGCGGGCCAGTGCGAGGAGTGACTCGTTGAGTTCAACGCCGATGACTTTGCCTGCGGGACAGAGTTCACGTTTAATTAGTCCGGATATAAACCCCGGTCCAGATGCTAGGTCAGCCACGATCATCCCGTCCCTTAGGCCGTGGGCGGCGAGGTAGCTTTCTTCGATGGCCCAAGCAACCTGTGCCTGTCGTTTTAACCTTTCCAGTTCATCGGTATTATTTGAAAACTCGCCGTAGTTGTAGGTCCCTAGGTTGTTACCCATTTGCTTTATTTTGTTTGAGATTGTCGTATGTCCCGATCATGCGTCCGGCCAGGATGCACCCAATATTTAGCAACACGGTGGCCATTAACTTTGGTTTTGTTTTAATGAGCCGCATTGCCGTTTGCCTTGAGAGTACTAAGATTAGGCCATCTTCGAGTGCAATTACATCTGCCGTCCTGCCTGTGGCGGTGAGTAATCCGATTTCTCCAAATATTTGTCCACGCCCCAGAATAATGGCATCAGTATCTACCCTGTCCTGTCTGACTGAGACGCTACCCTGTTCAATGATAAACATTTCCTCTCGGTGATCTTCTTTTTGGATAATGTGATCGCCGGATTCAAATTTCAGCGGGTATGTATTTATTCTTAACTCTTCGACTTCATCCTTGGTAAGTCCGGCAAAGATAGTTTCTCCAGTGCACTCAAGTGCAAGTTGGGAAGTTTGTTCCAGCACATGAATGTGATCCAGTGACTGCAGGTCATATGTTTGCAGGGCATCAGTAAAGTTTTCGAGAAACCATGTAACCTCTTGGCAGATTTTACCGGAAAGCGATTCTTTTAATGTCTTGAGGAAAGGTGAGCCACATTTTTCCAGATGCTGTTGATCCCGAAGAACCTGCACCATGGGGATATCATAGCCAAAGGACTCATAAAGGATGTTCGACTTGTAGCGGCGGTATCCCAGTTGGGAATACAGTTGTGCCATGTGTGGCGGTGCGGCACAGAAGTCGAAAGTAACTCCGTCAGACATGGCTGTCTGAAAGGCCTTCGAGAATAGTCGCCAAAGTAGTGTTGAGCCTCTTAACTCAGGTGAAATCATCAATCTTGAGGTGAAGCATATTCGGCCCAAGCTACTTTCCAAGAAAGGCTTGAAGCAGAACATTTCTTGGTATTCGGCGAACCTTTCGGGCAAAGAGGTAAGCTTATCAGCATAGGTCAGGCGCAGTGAACCTAGGATGCAGTTACTTTTCTTTATGACAAGATTCTTTGAGATCGCATCCAGTTCATCGGTAATTCTGCCAAATTCATGATCTGCACCTACGACCTTTTTTTGCATGCTACGTACATAGATATCGTAACGGAAACGAGTTAATTCCTCGAGATCGATATGATTTGATACGATTTCTACTTTAGTGGACAAAGCGATTCCCGAAGCGAGAAAGGGTGCAATTCAATATGAATGGAGCGAATGAATACTTCAAGAGTTAGCATATTTTAAGGTGGCGGCTAAACATCCAGTCCCTGACGTGTATTCAGAAGCGTCTCAGCACACGCTTTCCTAGCCTTCCCGGAAATGAAATATTGAGACAATCAGTGCGCAGCAATTCCTTATTTGACCTTGCTGCCGTGGATCAGGAGTAAAATTAAGACAGGGCAGCGGAGCTTACCTTCCTACGCTGAATGCTCTGTCACAAAAGCTTTCACGGCTTCCGGGGTAGCATCGACCGGATACTTCACCTGCTTTTTCTTCTTCAAGGCCTCGAGTGACTCGTCCTCCGGCACTTCTCCGATTGCCCTCTTAATCACATCGGGAAACTTGGCGGCGTGAGCAGTCGCCATGACGACGTTGGTCTTGGACAGATCCAGATCCTGGAAGCCGCAAGCGGTGTGAGGATCTACCACGTAGTCATAGGTCTCTTTCACTGCATTGATGTTGCGAAGAACATCTTCATCGTTGCAGGCAACCGCCTCAAAATTACTCGCGTCGAAATTCGGGACAGTGAGAGTGCCGTTCGCCATGAACTCCGCCATCTGGGATAGCGTCT
>PKCI01000184.1 GCA_002862135.1 Verrucomicrobiota bacterium
GCCGGATTGCAGGACATCGCGCCCAGAGTGTCCAGGTTCTGACTCAATATCGCGACTTGTGCTCCAACCCGCGTCGCAGCCATGGCGGCCTCGCATCCTGCGTGGCCACCCCCGATAATCAGCACGTTATATTTTTTTGGGTATACAAACATCTCTAAAGTACAAAATGTTCCACGTGGAACATTCATGCGAATCCGTCATATTTTTCGCCAAATTCGTCGAGTTAGCGTTTTCCTTAACGCCTACTTTAAGCTAACGTCCGCCCCCTTCCAACTAGAGGGACAAATTTTTCACCAAGATGGCCTCCAAGACCCAATCGAAAACAACAGCAGAATTCGCTGACGACCCAATCAACGCGTCGTTAACTGCAGATGATAAGATCGAATTGCTTCGCAAGATGGTCCGTATCCGCCGATTTGAGCAGACCTCATTAAAGCACTACCACGCCGGATCGATCGGCGGCTTCCTTCACCTTTACATTGGACAGGAATCCGTTGCCGTCGGATCCATCTCCCTGCTCGGTGATCACGATCATGTCATTACCGCTTATCGCGACCACGGTCATGCCCTCGCTGTTGGCATGACCATGGACGAATGCATGGCAGAAGTTTTCGGCAAAAAGACGGGGTGCTCGAAGGGTAAAGGTGGCTCCATGCACTACTTCGCCCCGGACAAGAATTACTGGGGCGGTCACGGAATCGTGGGTGGACAGACTCCGCTTGGTGCGGGTCTCGCCTTTGGCGTAAAATATCTCGGACAGAAGGGCTGTTGCCTCTGTTACCTCGGTGACGGTGCTATCAACCAGGGCGCGTTTCATGAGGCCTTGAACCTCGCCGCCCTGTGGGACCTTCCGGTCATTTTTATCATCGAAAACAACGGCTACTCCATGGGCACCTCCCAGGTTCGTTCCTCAGCTCACCCCGAAGAAGGCCTTGCGGCTCGTGCCCAAGGTTACAACATGGACTGGGCCCAAATCGACGGTGTCAGCGTTTACGAAATTCGTGCCGGTGTAAACAAGGCGGTTTTACGCGCTCACGAAGAATCCCGCCCCACCCTTCTGGAAATCAAGACCTACCGCCACAAAGGTCATTCCGTGGCTGACGCCAACGCCGAAAAATACCGCACCAAAGAGGAGATCCAGGAACACATGGCGGAGCACGATCCAATCGACTTCTGGAAGAGCACTCTCATTGGCGAGGGCGTTATCACTGAAGACGACTACAAGCAGATCAACAAGGAGGCTGGCGCAGAAGCTGACGCCGCTGCCGAGTTCGCTATCAAGAGTCCCTTTCCCGACGAATCCGAGATTTTCGACGATATCTACTGGGAAGTCGATAACAACACCGAAGCCGGACGCACCGGACGTCACTTCTTCCACGGGTAAACCACTTTTTACTCCATCAGGTCACACACCCTACCCTTTTAACTTTTCTCCTACACCTAAAACATGCCACGCGAAATTACCTATCGTGAAGCACTCCGTGAAGGCCTCGACGAAGAACTCGCCCACGACGATAACGTCGTGATCATTGGTGAGGAAGTCGCCGAATACAACGGAGCCTACAAGGTCACTGAAGGCCTCTGGAAGAAGTGGGGCGACAAGCGAGTCATCGATGCCCCGATATCTGAAGCCGGATTCATCGGCATGGGCATCGGCGCGTCTATGCTCGGCATCCGCCCCGTCATGGAGCTGATGTTCTACAGCTTCGCCTACGTCGCCTTTGACCAGATGATGAACAACGCTGCCACATGCCGCTACATGTCCGGGGGTCTCATCAATGTCCCCATCGTTGTCCGCGGACCTGCTAACGGAGGCACCAACGTCGGCGCAACCCACTCGCACACTCCCGAAAACATTTTCGCCAACATGCCCGGGTTGAAGGTCGTTTCTCCTTCCGACCCTTATGATGTCAAAGGCCTCATTAAATCGTCCATCCGCGATAATGATCCTGTGTATTTCATGGAGAGTACAGTGCTCTATGGCATGGCCGGCGAGGTCCCCTCCAACGATGAACTCGATGAAGGCGAACTCATCGTCCCGATCGGCAAAGCCAAGGTGAAGCGTGAAGGTGCCGACATCTCACTCATCGCTCACGGCCGCGCCGTAGTCAGTTCACTGGCCGCTGCTGACATCCTTGCCGAGAAATACAACATCAACGCGGAGGTTCTCGACCTGCGCTCCATCCGTCCGCTCGACGAGCAGGCCATCATGGAAACCGTGCGCAAAACGCACCGCGCCGTTTACGTCGAGGAGAACAAGCCGTTCTGTGGTATTGGCGCCCAAGTTTCTTCCATGATCATGGAGCAAGCATTCGATGATCTCGACGCCCCTGTGCTTCGTATCACCAGTGCAGATGCTCCGGCTTTTTACAGCCCGCCCATTGAAAAGCTTCAGCTGCCCACTCCCGAAGAAATCGTGGAGCGTTCTTTAACGATTTGTTAGGACTAACACAAATCTAAATAATGACCAGATAGATTTATGGCCGCATACGTAACGATGCCCAAACTAAGCGACACAATGAGCGAGGGAACCCTCGTCAAGTGGCTAAAGAAAGAAGGTGACGCCGTCTCCATGGACGAAGAGATCGCCGAAGTCGAAACCGACAAAGCCACTATGGCGATGCCCTCCTTCGACGAAGGTATCATCCACAAAATCTACGTTCAGGAAGGGCAGAGTGCTCCTCTCGGCGCCACCCTAGCCCTGATCCTCGAAGAAGGCGAAGAGCCACCGTCAGACGCCGACAATCCTCCCACAGTCGAGGCCGCTCCCGACGGGGAGACCGTCACTGAGGACACTCCAGCCGGGGAGGCCGCCCCACCAACAGCTCCGGTAGCTGCCGCTCCGGCAACCGCCTCAGCAGCTGCTTCCACCCCGACTCCATCAGCTGGAGGAAAGCGCGTCAAAGCTTCCCCGGTCGCTCGCAAGCTCGCCACCGAACTCGGCGTTGACCTCACCCGCGTGCGCGGAACCGGCCCCGGCGGCCGCATTGTGAAAGAGGACCTCAAATTCGCACCCGTTGGCGGCGGTGGATCCAACCTTGGACTCCTCCCCTCTGCCGATGGCCTCAACGACGAGAACGTTCCGCTCACCGGGATGCGCCGTGTCATCGCCCAGCGCCTCCTTGAGAGCAAGACGACGGTTCCCCACTTCTACCTCAACATAGAAGTCGACACCGAGCCACTCATGGAGCTTCGCGCCAAGGTAAACGAGGCCAGCATCGCTAATGGAGGACCGAAATACACCGTGAACGATTTCGTCATGCGTGCCACGGTTCTCGCCACCGTTGCCGTTCCCGAGGTGAACGCTTCTTTTATGGGGGACTCCATTCAGCACTACTCCGATGTAAATCTCTCTATTGCGGTGGCCATCGACGACGGACTCGTCACTCCCGTGATCAACGGCGCTCAGAACAAATCCATCCTCGAGCTCTCTGACGAGATCAAGGAGCTCGCCGGACGCGCTCGCGACAAGAAGCTCACTCCAGAAGAAATGCAGGGTGGCACCATCACCATTTCCAACCTCGGCGCTTATGGCGTGGGCAACTTCGACGCGATCATCAATCCGCCGCAGTCCGCCATTCTATCGATCGGTACAATTTCCAAGCAACCGGTTGTCAACGCCGCCAATCAGATCGTGCCCGGTCAACGTATGTGGATCGGCATGAGCTGCGACCACCGCGTCATTGATGGTGCTGTCGGAGCCACTTTCCTTGCGAAGTTGAAGAACTTTCTCGAAAACCCCTTCCTTCTTATCTCCTAATCATCTGTCATGGCATCCTACGACCTCATTGTCATCGGCGGCGGCCCCGCTGGATATGTCGGCGCTATCCGCGCTGCACAACTCGGCAAAAAAGTGGCCTGTGTCGAAAAAGAACGCGCCGGCGGTACCTGCCTCAACTGGGGCTGTATCCCGACCAAAGCTCTGCTCAAGAACGCCGAGCTTTACCACACGCTGAAGCACCATGGAGCCGACTTTGGTCTCTCCTTTGACAACCTCAGCTTCGACTGGGAAAAGGTGGTGAAGCGTTCCCGCAATGTTTCAGACAAGCTGGCCGGCGGCATCGAATTTCTCTTCAAAAAGAACAAAGTCGACTACATCCGCGGAATTGGGGGTCTCGCTGCAAACGGCAAGGTAGAAGTGATCGATACTGACGGTAAAAGCGAACTTCTCACCGCCAATAATGTGCTCGTAGCGACTGGTTGTGTTTCCCGCGACCTGCCATTCCTTCCTTTCGATGGCAAAAAAGTGGTTGGTTCACGCGAAGCGATGAATCTGCCAAAACAACCGAAATCCATCACCATTATCGGTGCCGGCGCCATCGGTATTGAGTTCGCCTATTTCTTCAACGCCTACGGCACCGAGGTGACCGTGGTCGAAATGATGGACCACATTCTCCCGATCGAAGACAACGACGTCAGCGACCTCCTCAAAAAGTCCCTTACCAAGCAGGGCATCAAGGTCCTCACCGGCACGAAGACAACAACCGCCGACACCAGCGGCGACGGCGTCATGCTGACTGTGGAACCCGCTGAAGGCGGCGAAAGCCAGGACATTGAATCCGAGATGGTTCTCGTCGCTATTGGTATTGCCCCGGTGCTTCCAAACAATTCCGAGCAGATCAAGCTCGAGCGCGGCTTCATCGACACGGACGAACGCTACCAGACCAGCGTGCCGAACGTCTACGCTGCCGGAGACATTACCGGACCACCCTGGCTTGCCCACACTGGCAGCTACGAAGCAGTCCAAGCCGTTGAAGGTATGTTCGTTCCCGGTCACGAGCCGAGTCAGGTCGGCACCTTTCCGGCCTGCACTTACTGTCACCCTGAGGTCGCATCTGTCGGCCTCACCGAACAGGCCTGCAAAGAGCAGGGCCTCGACTACACCATCGGTAAGTTCCCATTCGCTGCGAGTGGCCGCGCCCTTGCTGTGGCGGAGTCCGAAGGTTTTGTGAAAATGATCTTCGACAAGAAACACGGAGAAATTCTTGGCGCACACATAATCGGTGGCGGCGCTACTGAGCTCATCGCCGAAGTGGCCCTGGCCATGAATCTCGAGGCAACCGCCGAAGAGATCGAAGCCACCATCCACGCGCACCCAACCCTCGCTGAGGCTGTCCACGAGGCGACTGGCGACGCTTACGGTCACGCCATTCATATCTGATCCAACCGGACAGACTGAAAACTTTTCAACCTCATGGATCGACTCGTGCTCAACGAAGAGATCCATGAGGTTGTTTTTAAGGATCTCATCCCCAACGCCAGAAAGTTCATCTGGGTGGCCACCGCGGACCTCAAAGACCTTCACCTTCAGAGGACCGCTAAGAAATTCGACACCTTTCTCTCCCTCTTTGCTGCACTGGTCGGTGACGGTATCGAAATCCGATTGATCCATGCTAAGGAACCAGGCCCTCGCTTTCGGGAAGACTTCGACCGCTTCCCTGAGTTGATCGAGAGCGACCGCTTCGAACGAGTACTTTGTCCACGCAATCACATGAAAGCTGTTATCGTGGACGGCAGGCGCGCCTTTCTTGGATCAGCTAATCTCACCGGCGCCGGTATGGGCGCCAAGTCAGTCAAGCGCCGCAACTTCGAATGCGGGATGCTGATCGAATCTCCTCAGACCGTCAAACCGCTCATGGAACTCTTCGACAGTCTTTTCATGGGAGAACACTGCCTCAAGTGCGAACGCCGCGTCGTCTGCCCTGATCCCATCATCTAGACCCGAAAAAATGAGGTCCTCTAAACGGATGACCTCATTTGCCAGGGAGGATTGGAAGTTGTTAGAGTTCTATCTCGAGCCGCTCGAACGAAAGACCCCTGCGAAGTGCTTCCATGCCATAACGATATCGCGATGCTGCTGTGTTCGGTGAGACCGCCAAGGTCTTGCCAACCTCTTCAAAAGTTTGTTCACCCCAGATTTTCAGCGTTATTACCTCACGGAATTTTTTCGGTATTTTAGCAAGCGCCACCTGGAGAGCCCGTGAGGTATCATCCTCAGGCAAATCAAACCACGTCACCAGTTCACCGGATTCCCGCAGGGATTCATCTTCGCGTCTGCGACGTCTATCGGTGGAGCGGGCCAGATCTATCGCACAACGTTTTACGTTTGTGTAAGCTAGGCTGATCACTTGTCGACTCGGGGCTCCGCGATGGGTTTTCCAAGTTTTCACCAAGGCCATCTGAAGCACATCTTCGGCATCTGCCTCGCAACGGGTTTGCTGACGCGCAAAGAGCATCAAACGACTCCCGTATTCGGCCAACCAATTTCGCCACTGTTCAGAGAAGTCCTCCATTACTGTGTTTGACGACCCCCGTAACGAATCGTTCACTATTTTACATATATTTTAGATACGCGAAGAAATGCAATCCTGACACGCCGGCTAAAATTGGCTGATTACCTGGTGAACTCAGCCTCGTAGCTTTCACGAATTTTCAAGAGTCGCTCAACAATTTCCGGGTTTTTGTCACGTACGTTTGTCGTCTCTCCTGGATCATTCTCGAGGTCCACCAGAAAAAGTTCTTTATCCTTCCCGGTAAGCTCCATCACCCCATCGGGTCGCACCGTTTCATTCGGATTACCCAGCATCTTCCATTTTCCTTCGCGCGCCGCCCACTTGGCCTTGGAAGACTTTCCACCCATTCGCCAATACAATTCGGTGCGCTCGACCTCCGCATCCGCTGACTTCAAAACCTCGACGAGGGAAATCCCGTCCACAGCGTGAGTTTCCGGAATCTTCGCTCCAGCCAATTGCGCGATGGTGGGATACCAGTCGATCCCGCAGGCCAGCTGGTCGCGCACTTCACCTTGAGGAAGGCCTGCCGGCCAACTCGCAATAGAAGGCACACTAAGCCCACCTTCCCACAAGGTCCCCTTGTGACCGCGACGATGACCCGCCGAGCCACCGCCGTAAAACGTTCGTTCCTCCACGGAATGGCCATGATCCGATTGGAAAATGACCAATGTATTTTCCCGAAGCCCATTCGCTTCAAGATGATCCAGCAATTCTCCTAAAAGATCATCCGTCGACGACATGAAGGCCGCGTAACTATCCCGAGGAGACTCGAGGCCTTTGTCTGCATAGTAATCCCTCCACTTGGCAGTTCCTTGCAACGGGTAGTGCGGCCAGTTGATCGCCCAGTAGACAAAGAACGGTCCTTTCTCATTGCGATCAATAAATCCGATCAACTCGTCCATCATCCCTGTTCCAAAGAACTTCCCGTCTTCCCAGATTTCTTCACCGTTGCGCCACAAGTCATGGCGATTCGGTCCGTTCCAGTAAAAGAAGTGCGAATAGTTATCGATACACCCACCCATGTGGCCGTAGCTGTAATCGAAACCCTGCCCATTCGGCATCGTCTCCGGTGTATAGCCCAAATGCCACTTCCCGATGTGCCCCGTCTCATAACCGGCCGACTTCAACAATTCGGCCATGGTGAATTTTTCTGTCGGCATACCCGCGCTCCCTTTGGCTGAAGATACATTCCCAGGAACACCCGCTCGCGGAGGCATTTGCCCCGTCATAAGCCCCGCCCGTGAGGCCGAGCATATCGCAGACGGAGCCCGCATCTCTGTGAATCTGACCCCCGTTTCAGCCAACCGGTCAATATTCGGTGTCATCAAGTCCTTCGAGCCATAGCAATTCGCATCGACTGAGCCCTGATCATCCGTGTAGACGATGATGACATTCGGCGGCTCTGTTACCCCCTTCACAATCCCGGTTACGAAAAACAACAGAGAGACGGAGACAATTCGGATCATGTGGTCATCCTGATAGTTCCCATCCCTTGAAACAATGGCGGGACCAAGTATTTCTCGCCAACCAATCCATTTTTCGTTTCCTCCCTCGCACGCCTGACCTAACTTCAAGGCAATGTCGAATCCGACGTCAGAAGATGAACGCTTCATGCAGGAAGCCCTCGAAGAGGGGAGCAAAGGCCTCGGCCTGACCAGCCCGAATCCACCTGTTGGTTCCGTGATCGTCAAAGACGGAAAAATTGTCGGACGTGGCTACCATAAACAAGATGGAGGACCGCATGCCGAAGTTAACGCGATCGCAGACGCCGCCACCACTGAAGGAGCCACGATCTACGTCACGCTGGAGCCCTGCTCGACCCACGGTCGCACCCCGCCCTGCGTCGAGGCGATCAAGAATGCTGGAATTTCACGGGTCGTCGTCGGCGCCACTGATCCCAATCCGGATCACGTCGGTGCCGGATTTCAGCAGCTGCGCGACGCCGGCATCGAAGTCACATCTGGGGTTCTTGAGAGAGAATGTGATCACCTCATTCGCTTCTTCACCAAGCGGATCACAACCGGCCTTCCCTGGGTCATCGCCAAGACGGCTGCCACACTCGACGGTCGAACCACTCTCAAACCGGGAGACGGCCAATGGATCTCGAGCGAAGCCTCACGAGAGGACGTCCAGAAATGGCGCCAGCAATGTGACGCCATCCTCGTGGGCGGCGAAACCTTCCGCCGGGACAATCCCTCGCTGACACTGCGGGGCAAATACGCTGAGGGGCGCCCTCAACCACTCCGCGCTGTCCTCACATCCGACGAGAATCTCCCGTCAGGGCATCACCTCTTCACCGACGAACACGCCACTCGCACCCGAATCCTGCAGGGATCTACCTTTCGCGAATCCCTTGAAAAACTCGCATCCGAAGGCGTCAGCGCTGTGATGCTGGAATCTGGCGGTCGCCTGCTTGCCCACGCCCTCGACCTCAGCTTTGTCGACGAAATCGTGCTTTACCTCGCGCCAAGGCTCGGCGGTGGCGAAACGTCTCTCATCCCGACGCCGAACCTCGTCGCTCACCTCAAAGACATACAGGTCGATCTCATCGGATCCGATATTCGTGTCGTCGGACGCGTCAAATCAGAGGAATAAACAGGCAGCCAACTGGTCAAGGTAACAAGCTTTCGTCACCTACCACCGGAAACACCGTTCGAGCCCCTGGTGAAGTGGGCAACACCTCGGAGAAATCATCAACTCCAGCTTCTTCCGAACCAAGGACATGAAGGAAGACCTGCCACGGTCAGTTTCGTCGATGCCGTGGCCTGAGCATGCCAGATCTGGGGCCACGGTCAAAACCCGTTTCATTCGCATTGAGGTAGTCAAGACTTCGCCGGCCACTCGTCAGGCACCACGAAAACACGCTCCTTCTCCCGTCCCTCGCCGTCCTTCAGGCTCACAAATATCGGGTGTCGCCTTTTCTCGAAGTGTTGACGAATGGCACAAGAGAGTTGGGGGAGACTCTCCGAGAACGGGACCCCCGAGAGCCAGAAGGGCTTGTCCAACAGGACCCCCCCGGAAGCACCTGAATTTTCCTTCAGCCAACCCAGCTCTGTTTCGCGGATCCATCTACCGCGTCGATGGTCCGGATTCAAACCCTCGGGCAGCGACACCGAATCGTCGACCCCCGGCGGATAAAAAATCATCCCTTTCATAATGACCTCGCTGACATCCACCTTAGGAAACCGCTCCTTTCCGAGTGGCAATTGGTGATTAAAAAAACGATCACGCTTCCTCTCAAAAGTATCCGCCGAATTCGGCCCCACGAAATGGCTCCCCGTTTCGTTCGTTTTCGGACAGTGGAGGTAGAACTTTAGGGCGACCTCAAGATGGCGCCATTGGCCAGCGACACGGTAAAGGAAGTCAAGCTCACCTACAGTTTGGTTTCCATCCTGAACCTGAATGCTCCGCTGCACCTCTTCCGGCTGCCTTGTATAATCTAACCAAACGTCTAACAAAGCTTCGGCGTAGTATCCGACGCGAAAGGCAGCCTTCGAATCAAGGAAGCTTTCTACAGGTCCGAAGTCGAGCGTCCTGTCGCCATCCAGAAATTCAGTCGACAAGGCTTCCGGAAAATTCAGCAACGAGGGGCAACTGACCAGCCACTCAAAATCGCGCAGGTATTGCGCGGCATCAGGAAAGACTGATCCTGATATATCTGCCATCAGATTTATCAAGCCGCCGGCCGCTCTTCCTTCGTTGGCTTGGGCACTTTCACCGGAGTCGCTTCAGCCGGATCCTCATCCGACTTGGAGTTTTTCACCTCTTCAAGATGGCGGGCATAGTCCGAATTCTCCGGATCCAGTTCAACGGCCTTCTCTAGGTATTCGAGAGCCTTCTCACGGTCGCCCAACTTGTCAAAAACCTGCCCGATGTGATCGAGGATCTCGGCTTCATCTTCGCCAGGCTCACCCATGAGCTCTTCAGCACGAAGCAGTTCGTCGAGGGCTTTCTCAAAGTTACCCTTCTTGAAGTAGAACCAACCGAGACTATCCGCTATAGCTTCGCTCTCAGGATCCAGATCGGCGGCTGTCTTAATCAACTCTCCGGCCTCGTCCAGGTTCATGTCGTTCTCCAGCCACATGTAACCAAGGTAATTGTATGTTGTCGCGGTGAACTGCTGCACTTCATCGTCGGGAGCCAATTTCGATAGCAATTCGATCGTTTTCTGAAACAGCTTCTCAGCTTCCTCGATATTACCCAGCCGCTCATTCGCCGCCGCGAAGCGGAAATAGAAAGACTCGTTGAACATCTCAGGCTTATCCGCGCCGAGCTCGACCGCCCTCTCGAACTGCTCCACCGCCTTGTCCCATTTTTCCTCAAAGGCAAAGGGGTAAGTCAACAACATGGGGAAGTCGGGAGACTCCGGAAACAGGTAGGCCGCGCCCTTGATGAAGTCGATCGCTGCTTCACTTTGACGCTCTTCAATCATGACCCCAGCCACTGCTTTGTATTCGTCCTCAGTGCCCTTGCCAATAGCAAGCGCCCTCTGGAAATAGGGAACCGCTTCAGGATACTGTTTACGCTGGATGTAAATTCCGGCGATCTGACGAAGAATAGTCGCATTCTGGGTGTCGATCTCCGCGATACCCAACAAAGTTTCCAACAACTTCTCGTCTTCGCCCATGGCAGCGTAGACGCGGGCAAGCTTCTCACGGGTCACCAATTGATCCGGGTTGTGTCGAATCACCGTCTGGTAAGCTTCGACTGCTCCGGGGAACTGACGGGTCGCATGATAAAAATCCGCCACCGTTTCAACGACGTCCCAGTTCTCACCGGCAAGGGAAAGTGCCTTTCCGTAAATCTGGTTCACCAGTCCCGAATTTTTAGATGGACCGTTGGGGCGAGGCGGCCAGGCGCGACCCACAATCTTGCCGATGGCGAGCCAGTATTTGGGATCCTCATTGTCGAGGGCGGCGGCCTGCTCCATCACAACCTTGGCGTCGTCTCGACGGTTCTCGGAAATCAGCAGGCGAACGAGATGGTCATAGACCGTCGGCTGATTCGGAAACTTTCGTGCCGCGTCCTCAATAATTTCCAGCGCCCGGGCCCGCCCTGTGGGACTGTTTCCCTGGTAGGTTGCGAGATACTCGGACAGGGCGATGTAAGGGAACGGAACCTCCGAATTCGCCTCCAGGTTCTCTTCGAGCAACTTGAGAGCTTCAGCGTTGCTACCCGCCCGGGCCATCAGGTAGGCTGTTTTGCGCGCGAGGAAATGCCGATCCGGCTGGGCTGCGAGAACTTCCTTGTAGGCCTCGATCGCATCGTTAATGCGACCGTTGCTCTCGTAGGTGCGCCCACGAAAGTAGTAGGCCAGAGCCCGGCTTTTTTGCTTGCCTGCCTCCGAGAGAAGCAGATCCTTGTCAGGCTCGAAATACTGGTCGATGTAGACTTCAGCAAAATCCTCGAGCCTCTTACCCTGCTTGGCTCTTAGATGGCCCGAAAGCACAAGACAGGCAAAACTGAGACAGCTATACAAAACAATGCAGCGGTGTACACCTAACGTAGGGCGACAACGCTGCTTTGCTTTCATGCGAGCAAGATCAACGATTAGCTCTTGTAACGCAAACGCTTCTTATGGCGGTTAGCCTTCATGCGCTTGCGTCGCTTGTGCTTGTTGATCTTGGTCTTCCGCTTTTTCTTAAGGGATCCCATATCAAAAATTTCCTTGTTGATCCCGCCCCTCAGACCGAAATGACTTCGAGCGGGGCGCGACTATCGGTCATCCGATCACTTTATTCAAGGGGTATTCGATGATTCCTTCCGCTCCGAGCTCTTTGAGCTGGGGAATCATATCGCGAGCCTGCAGCTCCGTGAGCACCACTTCAAGGGCGACCCAGCCATCTTGGGCGAGGCGGGAAACGGTCGGTTTGCGCAGTGACGGCAGTTTTTCCAGCACCGCATCACGCTTGTCATCGGGAAGGTTCATCTTCAAACCCACCATATCGCGTGCAGTCAGAGCCCCTTGGAGGAGAACCGCCATGCGCTCGATTTTTTCGCGTTTCCATGGATCTTCCCACGATTCCTTCTTCGCGACGAACTGCGGGTAGCTCTGCATGAGCTCGTCCACGATCCTTAAATTATTTGCCCTTAATGAGTTACCAGTTTCGGTAATATCCACAATGGCATCAACCAGTTCAGGCACTTTCACCTCGGTGGCGCCCCAGCTGAATTCGACCTCAGCTGTCACGCCATTCTCCTCGAGGTATCTCTCCACGATCCCGATAGCTTCCGCCGCAATCCGCTTACCTTCAAGGTCTTTGACCGTTTTGATCGGAGAATTGTTGGGCACCACGAGCACCCAGCGGGTCGGATTGGAAGTCGCACGGCTGTAGGGCAGATCACACACCACATGGACGTCGGCTCCGTTTTCAGCAATCCAGTCCTTGCCAGTAATGCCGCAATCGAGGAATCCATGGTCCGTGTAGCGGCCGATTTCCTGGGCCCGGATCAGGCGAATCTGCAATTCCGGGTCATCAATGGACGGGCGGTAGGAGCGTGAAGCTCCGGTGATGTTGTATCCGGCCTTCTCGAACAGATCGAGCGTTGGCTCGAAGAGGCTGCCTTTGGGCAGGCCGATTTTGAGGATCTGATTTGTGTTTTCAGCCATGTCGGCCGCTACATTGCCGCGAAATGCCTATCTGTCCAGCACCGGTCATGTGAGATTTTCATACATAAGTGACAAAAGATTTGATCACACCTCTGACAATGACCGCTTGATTCAGTTCCTAAATGCGCCAAAGGTGGGCGCCCTTAAGAAAATAGGAACCGAGAAAGTTATTATGAGCGAACTCAACAAAGAAGCCCTGTCTCAAGCCGCGACTGAAGCCCGCGGCCTCGCTATCGATGGCGTTCACGCCTGCAGCTCTGGCCACCTTGGCCTCCCTCTTGGCGCCGCTGACATTGGTGCCGTTCTCTACGGCCACTCTCTCCGCTACAATCCCGACGCCCCTAAGTGGCTCAACCGCGATCGTTTCGTCCTCTCTGCCGGACACGGATCCATGTTCCTCTACGGATGGCTCCACCTCTCCGGCTATGATCTCTCCCTCGACGAGGTGAAGAATTTCCGTCAACTCCACAGCAAGACTCCGGGTCACCCCGAATTCGATGAAACTGACGGTGTCGAAGCCACCACTGGCCCTCTCGGCCAGGGCGTCGGGAACGCCGTTGGCTACGCGCTCTCTGCCAAGATGGCTGCCGCCAGGTATAATACCGCGGATCACATCATCTTCGACCAGACCATCTTCGCCCTCGCTGGCGACGGCTGTCTACAGGAAGGTGTCGCCTCCGAGGCCATCGCATTCGCCGGTCACAACGGGCTCGATAACCTTGTCCTCATTTACGATTCAAACGACGTCACCCTCGACGCCATGGCGGACGTGACCCAAAGCTACGACGCCTGCGCCCGCTTCGAAGCTTTCGGCTGGGACACTGTCCAGGTCGACGGACACGATCTAGACGCCGTCTCCAAGGCCATCGCTGACGCGAAAGCCAGCAACAACGGCAAGCCGACTCTCATTGAAGCCAAGACCGTCATCGGTAAAGGCATTCCGGAAGTCGAAGGCACCGCAGCCGGTCACGGTGAAGGTGGCGCCAACTTCGCCGAAAGCGCTCGCGCCGGGCTCGGCCTTCCTGCTGAAACTTTCTACGTTTCCGAAGGCACCCAATCCTTCTTCGCCGAACACAAGGCGGCACTCCAGGCCGAATACGCTGCCTGGGAAGCCACTTACGCCGACTGGAAAGCCGCTAATCCTGAGCTTGCTGCCGAGCTGGAAAACAGCGTTGCCGGAAACACCCCCGAAAATCTGCTCGACCTTATTCCCGAGTTCGATGCTGATTACAAAAACGCCACCCGCGCTGCTGGCGGCGAGGTGATCCAGGCCGTTTCCAAGGCTATCCCCAACCTCATCACCGGTTCCGCTGACCTCTTTGGTTCCACGAAGAACTACATCAAGGACGCCGATGATTTTGGTAAAGACAACTTCGCCGGAAAGAATATCTGGTATGGCATTCGTGAGCACGCCATGGGCGCGATCTGCAACGGTATCGCCTGCGATGGAATCTTCCTCACAACCGGCGCAACCTTCGCCGTGTTTGCAGATTACCTTCGTCCTTCCATCCGTCTCGCCGGATTGGCCAACCTCCAGGTGGGTTACATCCTCACCCACGACTCCGTCGGTGTGGGTGAAGACGGCCCGACTCACCAGCCGGTCGAAACCGTGAGCGGACTTCGCGTCATCCCAAACCTTGACGTCATTCGCCCCGGCGACCCCGAAGAAACCGCTGGTGCTTTCGCTGCTTTCGCCGAGCGCAAGGATGGACCCACCGCTCTCTTCCTGACTCGCCAGGGTATCGCAACTCTCAACGAGATCCCAGCGAAGACCCGTCGTCAAGGTGTCCTGAAGGGCGGCTATGTCGCCAAACAGGAGTGTGGCGAACTCACCACGATCCTCATCGCAACGGGATCAGAACTTCAACACGCTATGGTTGCTGCCGGGCAACTCGGTGACGGCGTGCGCGTCGTTTCCATGCCCTGCATGGAGCGCTTCGACCGCCAAACGGCAGACTACAAAGAGTCCGTCCTTCCGTCTGCCTGCACTAAGCGTGTCGCCATCGAAGCCGGTGTTTCCGCTCCCTGGTGGAAGTACGTCGGCACCGCCGGCACCGTGGTCGGCATCGATCGCTTCGGCATAAGTGCCCCCGGTGGGACCGTGATGAGCGAGCTCGGCATGACTCCCGAGAACCTAGTCGAGGTCGTCAACGGACTCTAAGTGCTGACCAAACTAATTTTGCTTAAGGGGGCCCTCCTCCTTTGAAGCGACTCCAAAGGCGGGACCGCAAGGTCCCGCCTTTTTCATTTCTGAACGAATGCCACAATCAGGCGGTGGATATTTCGGCTCTCTGAAGTTATCTTCGTCGCTATGAAGCGTTTTGCCCTGCCCCTCGTCGCGCTTGTTTCCCTGCTCCTCCTCTTTTTCAATTCGACGGCCCAGGCCTTTGAAGTCCCCGCCAAAAGCAAGCAATGCCTTGTCGGCATCGCCTCGGGTTGGAACTCCTCTTATGTCACCCTGACGCTTTATGAGCGTGGTGTCGGAGGTGGCTGGAAGCAGAAAGGAGATTCCTGGAGGGGCCGACTCGGCCGCAATGGTCTCGTTTGGGGGAAAGGCCTCCATCCGGTGCCTTCCGGTGCCCGCACCAAACGCGAAGGTGACGGACGCGCCCCTGCCGGGGTTTTCTACACAGGTGGAGCCTGGGGATACGCGCCATCCATTAAGAAATCCCCAAACCTCAACTACGTTCAGGTCACTCCGCGTGACCTCTGGTATGAAGACGTCAATTCGCCTTACTACAATCAGTATCGCCGGATCCAACACGATCCCCGCACCACGGGAGAGAAAAAGGCCCAGATGAAGCAAGGTGACTACGCTCACTCGCTTAAGCTTTTCATTGCCCACAACGCCTACCCCAACATCACCCCGGGTCACGGCTCCTCCATCTTCTTCCACATCTGGCGAAACGACGGCGGCTCTGCCACGGCTGGCTGCACCACCATGGCTGAAGGAAACCTCAAAAATCTCATCGCTGCCGTTGAGCCTGCTAAATTACCAGTCTACGTACTGCTGCCGCAGGCGGAGTATGATCAGTATCGCGAGACCTGGAAGTTGCCATAAGGCAGCGAAACAGGATTAATCTGCGCTCCCAATCCTATTGAAGGCCAGGCAAGGGCGACTTGCGTCGGCGCTATCGCGGAGTAAGCTCCCCGCGCTATGACCTCACGCGAAATACGGCAGTCCTTTCTCGATTTTTTCGCAGAAAAGCAGCACACCATTGTGCCCTCTGCTAGCCTGATGCCGACATCTCCGAACCTGCTGTTCACCAATGCGGGGATGAATCAGTTCATCCCGTATTTCCTTGGAACTGAGGCCGCACCCTATGATCCGCCACGTGCTGCTGACACCCAGAAATGCATTCGCGCCGGCGGTAAACACAACGATCTCGAGGATGTGGGTTACGACACCTACCACCACACCCTCTTCGAAATGCTCGGTAACTGGAGCTTCGGCAATTACTTCAAGAAGGAAGCCATCGAGTGGGCCTGGGAGTTGATCACAGACCGGTGGGGCATCCCTGCCGATCGCCTCTATGCGACCGTCTATGCCCCGTCCGAAGGCGATCCCGCCGAGTTTGACCAGAAAGCCTACGACTTCTGGGCCGCTATCTTTGAAAAAGAGGGCCTCGATCCGAAGATCCACATTGTTAACGGAAACAAAAAGGACAACTTCTGGATGATGGGCGAGACGGGTCCCTGCGGTCCCTGTTCCGAACTTCACATCGATCTCACGCCGGACGGCAACACCAAGGGTAGTCTCGTCAACGCCGATGACGCCCGCTGTATCGAGATCTGGAATTTGGTCTTCATTCAATTCAACGCTAACGAAGACGGAACCTTCCGACCGCTTCCAGCGTGCCATGTCGACACCGGCATGGGCTTCGAGAGGGTGGCTTCCATCATCCAGTGCACCAAGGGTCTCACCGACTTCTCGACGCTCGCGTCAAACTACGACACCGACGTTTTTTCTCCCATCTTCGACAAGCTTTCCGAGCTGACCGGGAGGAAATACACATCGACAGTTCCTGAAGGTGGCGCCCGCGCCGGCCTCAGTGAGCAGGAACAAATCGACATCGCTTTTCGCGTCATCGGCGATCATATCCGCACAACCAGTTTCGCCATTGCGGACGGAATCGAGCCCGGCAACGGAGGTCGTAACTATGTGATCCGCAACATTCTGCGACGTGCCATTCGCTTTGGTCGTGTGCTTGGTTTCGATGCCGAGCATCCCTTCCTCCACCAACTCGTACCTGTGTTGGTTCGGGAGATGGGCGACGTCTTTCCCGAGATCGTCAGCCGTCAGGAAAAGATTGAAGCCACGCTCAAAGCCGAGGAAGAGCAGTTTAACCGCACCCTCGATCGTGGTTTGAAGCTCTTCGAAGACGCCGCCGCCAAGGTTGAAGCCGGCGCCAACTTTCCTGCCGAAACGGTCGTTAAGCTTTGGGAAACTTACGGCTTTCCTACTGATCTCACCCAGCTGCTGCTCGACGAACGCTCCTTGAGCGCTGATCAGGAGGAAGTTGAGCGACTGGTGGAAGCCCACAAGAATACCGGTTCAGTTGGACAGAAGAATCAGGTTGTCGAGGCCGTCTCCATCGAGACTGATGTCGTCACGGAATTCGTTGGGTTTGATCTAGACGAAACCGACGCAAGAATTGTCGAGATCATCGAAAACGACAGCGGCACCTTTGTCATCGTCGACAAGAGCCCTTTCTACATCGAGAAAGGCGGCCAGATCGGAGACATTGGCGTGCTGGTCGACAATGGCTCCGAAATCGAAGTGCTCTCTGTGCTCAGTGTCGGCGAAGCCACCGTTCTTCAACTCTCCGAAAAGCCGAATACTGATGCCGTCTTTCTCAAGGTTGATGCCCGCCGTCGTCGTGAGATTGAAAAACATCACACCGCGACCCACCTTTTCCACTGGGCTCTGCACCAGACTGTCAGCCCTGACGTAACTCAACAGGGTTCGCTCGTGGCCGTCGACCGTTTGCGCTTTGACTTCAACTCCAAGGCTCTCGACGCCGACCAGATCAGCCGGATCGAAGCCGAGGTAAACAACTGCATCGGATCCGACGATCCCGTCAGCATTTCCGAAGTGCCTCACGGTGAGATCAAGGATCACCCCGATATCATGCAATTCTTCGGCGATAAGTATGGCGATCTCGTTCGCGTCGTTCAGATCGGTGGAAAAGATGGAGCCTTCGACGGCTATTCGATGGAGCTCTGCGGAGGCACCCACGTTCCATCTACCAAATCGATCGGATACTTTAAGGTGAAGAGCGAAGGAGCTGTCGCCGCCGGTATTCGCCGCGTCGAAGCCGTCTGTGGATCAGCTGCTGGAGAACTCATCGCCGACCAGACCGCAGCTGTTGTTGCCGAGCTGGGAGAACTCTCTGTCAAACTCGACGCCGCCAATGAAAAGCTCACCACCCTGGAGCAGGAAACGCTCAGTGTTGAGGCCGAGGATGATTTCGCCGAGGAGATCGGAAAGTCTCTCAGTATCGACGACCTCGCTTACGCTAACATGCTGCTAAAGAATTTCGAATCCCACCGCGACGCTGTCAAAACGGCTGCGGTCCAGGCAGAGAAAAATGTGAAGAAAGCTACCGCAGGAGCCGCCGCTCAGATCGCGGCTCAGTGGTTCGACGAAACGCTGGCCGACTACGACGGCCAGACCTACGCCGGACTGCTTCCAGGTGACAACGCAGGCTTGCTCCAAGAAGCCATGAATATCGTTAAAGCCCGCCAGTTCAGTGGTGCGGTTGCTCTTGGCCTGCTCGCCGACGGCACCCTACACTTTGGCTCGATCGTTTCCTCCGACTACACCGACAAGGTTAAGGCTGGCGATATCGTACGCGAATCACTCGCCGTGGCGGGTGGCAAAGGCGGCGGCAAGCCAGAGATGGCGCGCGGGGCAGCGCCCAACGCCGCGGAACAGACTGATGCCGTGATCGCCAAAGCGGAAGAGTTGATGAGCTGATTCAGACAACACCTTCCGACAACGGAAAAAAGAAGGCTCCAAAACGGAAGCCCCCTTTTTAAGGATTGCACTGAACCGAACAGACGTATCAAGCGTCCCGCAGGCTGCGAAACTTGCGCTCAAAACGCTCAAAAAGATAAGTCTGCACCGCTTCTCCTTTAAGCCGGGAAATGGATTCATTGAGAAACCCGAGGCTAATCATCTGGCGTGCTGCCTCGGCATCAATTCCTCGCGCCTGCAGGTAAAAGATTTCCTCGTCGCTGATCTGCCCTGAGGTTGAACCGTGCGAGCATTTCACTTGGTCAGCATCAATTTCGAGACCGGGCATCGCATTGGCCTCTGCTTCGTTGCTGCCGAGCAGATTTCGACAGGTCTGGTAAGAATCTGTGTGATGTGAGCCTGGCTTCACCTCGATTAAGCCGGCGAAAACGGTGCGGGATTGATCGTAAAGCGCGTTCTTGAATAACAGGTCACTGGTGGTGTGCTGAGCCTCGTGCGACTGCAACGTACGCTGGTCATATTCCTGAACACCGTTGGCGAGGTTGGCGCTGAAAATCTGGCAGTCAGAACCTTGTTCCATCATCCGGGCAGTCGATTCCTGACGGATCCACTCGGCTCCGAGATTAACGAAGGCGGACGTGATTTTTGCGTCGCGACCGACGCGCGAACTGTTGATCTGCACGTGTTTCGGGCCGCGATCACTCTCGTCTTGAAGCGCGACATATTGGAGACTTGCTCCGTTCGTGGCTACCAAATCGACATTCGCAAAGAAGATGTTCTGCTCGTCATTGTTTGCCGTCTCAAAGGTATCAACGACGGATACCTCAGCGTTATCTTCCGCAATCACCAGTGTGTGCGGAAAGACACAATTGAAGTCACCCGAAGCAAAGTGATGAGTCAGGATCGGAAGCTCACAGGTAGTGCCTTTCGGGAACTGAATAAAGAGACCGCTCAGGGTTGCTGCCGCATGAAGGGCGGAAAACTTGTCACCACCAAGGGATCCCTTTTCCTGCATAAAGTATTCCCTCACGAGATCACCGTGCTCAGCAAGCGCCTCGTTGATCGGAAGGCAGACCGCTCCCTCGGGAAGCCCATTGATCTCCGAATACACGAGGCGATTATTGGCAAACACGAAATGAGCCGCGAACTCATTAACTCGCTCGGTCATGGCGCGCTTGATCAATACCTCAATATTTTGGGCAGGACGAGCCGCCTGTAGTTCAGAAAACTGGACTTTCTTCAAATCAGCAAAACGCCAGTTCTCGTCGGTGCGCGCCGGCTCAGGAATAGTGAGGAACCTCTGCCAGGAAGACTCTTGCAATTGGTGATACCAGTCGGGAAGTTCCAATCCAAGTTCGAGCACAGGTGGAGCCGCGAACCAGGAAACCAAATTCTCTTGAGCCATAGAGTTAGAGGTTGGCGTAAGTGTCGTAGACATCAAATTGGTTTTTGTTAGAAGCGGGCAGGGGACCTAGCCAACACTGCCTTCCATTTCCATGTCGATGAGGCGCTTCAGCTCAACGCTATACTCCATAGGGAACTCACGAACGAGATCGTTCACGAAGCCGTTCACGCTAAGACTCATCGCTTCACCCTCAGAGAGGCCGCGCTGTTGCATGTAGAAGATTTGCTCTTCGCTGACCTGACTAACGCTGGCTTCGTGTTGAGTCGCATGCTGATTACCCCGCACAGTAATCGCTGGATAGGTATCAGTGCGACTGTTGGAATTGATTAAAAGCGCATCACACTCGGTGTTGTTCTTGCAGCCCTTGAGGTGCTTCGGAATGTGAACCTGCCCACGATAAGTGGAGCGACCTTCGCCCACGGAAATCGACTTGGAGACCACGTTGGACGTGGTTTCGTCAGCGGCGTGAATCATCTTGGCACCGGTATCCTGATGCTGACCGTCGTTGGCGAGGGCGATGGAAATCACCTCGCCTCGAGCCTTGCGGCCTTTCATGATCACGCCGGGATATTTCATTGTGAGGCGGGACCCGATGTTGCAGTCGATCCAGCGGATCTCGGCGTTTTCATGAGCCATACCGCGCTTTGTCACGAGGTTGAAGACATTGTTCGACCAGTTCTGCACCGTGATGTATTGGATCTTTGCGTCCTTCATTGCGACAAGTTCCACCACAGCGCTGTGAAGCGTCGCCGTCTCGAACTTGGGCGCGGTGCAGCCTTCCATGTAAGTCACTTCGGCACCTTCGTCCACGATGATGAGGGTGCGCTCAAACTGACCGAAGTTCTCCGCATTGATTCGGAAATAGGCCTGGAGCGGGTGCGCCACCTTCACGCCCGGAGGCACGTAGATGAAACTGCCGCCAGAAAAAACCGCACTGTTGAGAGCAGAAAACTTATTGTCACCGGTCGGGATAACTTTGCCGAACCACTTCCTGAAAAGCTCAGGATGCTCGCGCAAACCTTCGGTGGAGTTCACGAAGATAACGCCCTCCTTCTCGAGCTCTTCCTTCACGTTGGAATAAGCTGCCTCGGAGTCGAACTGGGCTTCCACACCGGCGAGGAACTTACGCTCTTTCTCGGGAATTCCGAGACGTTCAAAAGTCTCCTTCACGTCGTCGGGAACCTCGTCCCAACTGCGGGTCGGCTTTTGCCCTTTTGAGAGGTAGTAGCGGATGTTGTCGAAAACGATGTTCTCGAGATCCTTGCTCGCCCAGTGGGTCGGCATTGGCTTGTCATTGAAAACCTTAAGCGCCCTGTGCCGGAACTCGCGAATCCAATCGGCCTCCTTTTTAATATCGGAGATGTAATCGATCGTCTCTGTCGTCAAGCCGTAGCCTGCATCGTGCTCGTAGTCCTCCGGGTAAGTAAAATCGCCGGCGTCCTGATCGATATTTACCGCTTCGAGTGTTGCGCTGTCAGCCATGATCCGTCCTTTTTTCTAACAAGTTTATAAATTTTATGCGGGAGCCAACTCCTGGGTGACCCAGTCGTAGCCTTTCTCTTCCAGTTCGAGAGCGAGCTCCTTGCCGCCTGTCTTAATGATCCGACCGTCGAACAAGACGTGCACCACATCAGGCACGATGTAGTCAAGCAGGCGCTGGTAGTGGGTGATGACGAGGAATCCGCGCTCCGGGGAGCGCATGCGGTTTACGCCTTCAGCTACGATCTTGAGCGCATCAATGTCGAGTCCGGAGTCGGTCTCATCGAGAATCGCGTAGTTCGGATCAAGCATCATCATCTGGAGAATTTCGTTTCGCTTCTTCTCACCACCGGAGAAACCATCATTCACGGCCCGGCCGGTGAACTTCCGATCCATGTTCAGCGAATCCATCTTCGCATACATATCCTTGTAGAAACCGACTGCATCGATCTCTTCTCCCTTGGGCAGGCGGGCCTGGAGGGCCGCACGAAGGAAATTGGCGTTGGTCACGCCTGGAATTTCATGGGGATACTGGAAGGCTAGGAAAAGACCGGCGCGGGAGCGTTCGTCGATCTCGAGTTCGAGGAGGTCGACACCGTCCATGGTCACCAAACCCTCCGACACCTCGTAGTCTTCGTGGCCGGCAAGCACCTTGGAGAGAGTGGACTTGCCGGAGCCATTGGGCCCCATGATGGCGTGAACTTCACCCTTCGGGACCTCGAGCGTGAGGCCCTTGAGGATTTCGTTTCCATCCACCGAAGCGTGGAGATTCTGAATGTTGAGTGTTTGGCTCATGTTATTAAAATTCAACCAGTTGCGTCGTTCTTTTCGCGGCATTCAGGACAAATTCCTCGCATCGCGACGTTCATCTGCTCGATGAGGGATCCATTCGGGAGATTCCACGGCTCCGCGGCATCCGCACGCTCGCGAAGGTCGACATCGAAGACAGAATCGCACTGATCGCAGAAAAAATGGGCGTGTGGATGCAAATTGGGACAAAACCGGGAAGCTTCCCGGTCGATATTGACTTGGGTGATAATTCCTGCCTCTGTCAGAGTCTCGAGGACGTTGTAAACCGTGGCCAGTGAAATCGAAGGCATCAAGTATTTAGCTCGCTCGTAAACCGTTGATGCTGTGGGATGTGTAGGGGAAAGCTCCTTCACCACATCAAAAACAAGACGACGTTGCTTCGTCATGCGCTGGCCGCCAAGCATCTCTGCCATGGCCGATTCTGTCAGCTGGTGTCTCATCCGTGTCTGCTTATTACGACCACTGGTAGCTCATGGGTTATTGATATCAATAATTATTCTAAAAAGGATTCAAAACGCATTCACGGAGCAGTTTTCATTGTCCCACACCCTCTTGAAACCGTAGGTTTCCCGCATGTTGCGGAGTTTTCGTCCCCTGGTTTTGATGGCAGGCGTCAGCGGTACCCTCCTACTTGGTGTGGCTCAGGACAGCCGAAACAGCTACTCTCCGACCTATTTCGGGATTCAGGACGGCCAGATGCCCGAAGACCCGCGAAACTGGCGCGGTGGACGTTTCTACAACTTCCCAACTTGGGAGGTTAGCCAGGACCTGCCCAACGACGTTTTCACCTTCGCAAGGCTCCGCTATAATTCCGGCACGTGGATGGGCCAGCGGGCCAAGTGGATGATCGATTATCCGGATTCAGAGCTCAATTTCTCGTATCGACTGAACGAACTCACTTCCCTGGAAGTGAATCCCAAGAGCGCCATTGTCGACATCGATGCGGAACAGATGCGCCACTACCCGTTCATTTACATGATTGAACCCGGCGATATCTGGATCACCGACGCAGAGGCCGCCATCATGCGCGACTACATGCTCAACGGGGGTTTCATCATGGTCGACGACTTCTGGGGTGCCTATGAGTGGAAAAATTTCCACCGCGCTCTCAAGCAGATATTCCCCGATCGCGACTATGTGGAACTCGAAGTGGACCACCCCATCTTTCATCTTGTCTTTGATCTCGAAATCAAACCCCAAATTCCTGCCGTTGGCATGGCCCAGATGGGAAGGGAGCAGGGCATCACCTACGAATGGAACAAGCCGGGGTCGGAGACACCTCACTATCGGGCCGTTCTCGACGACAACGGTCGCATCTGCATGATGATATGCTTTAACACTGACCTCGGTGACGGCTGGGAAGAAGAGGGAACCGATCCGTGGTATTTCGAGAATTTTTCAGAACCCTACGCCTACCCTCTCGGCATCAATATTGTGTTCTATGCTCTGACACACTGAAGGGGCGACAGCTGCCGCCCCCCCTCATTGGCGTTTCCTCGCTATCTCGATTTCTCGCTAAATGAATGGGCGGGCCTCAGCCTCGCCTTAGGCGGGTCTTAGGGCTTCGGCGGAGTTTTCGGCAGCGGGACCGGCTTGGGCCCGCCTTCGGCACCGGGTCGCTTGAGTGGAACCGGAGCAACGGGCTTCGCTTCACCGGGAGCAGCGGGAGCTATGGGCTTGGGCGCAACCGGACCACCGGCAGGAGTTGGAACTGCAGGTGCTGCCGGTTTTGGCGGGCTCGCAATTGCCGGTGCAGGAGGCTTACCGCCGCCAGTCAGGGCGGGGCCATTATTTGGCTTCACCGCAGAAAGCTTGACCGTCGTCGCGCCAGAGGCGGCCGGTGCCGCAGGCGCCGCCACAGCACCGAGCTCGACGGCTCCGGGTTTCACTGGCGCCACTGGGGTAGCAGCAGGGACGGCCGTCGCCACGGGAGCGACCGGCTCGGTCTTGGCACCAGCGCTCTCCTCGGCCTCTTCAATGAACTTGATCAGATCGTCGGGAGAAGAACCTTCGAGGTCAGCTGCGGATACAATGTAAGCGGGAATCGTTTCCCCGAGTAGAACCTTGGATTTTTCCGAAAGCTCAACACCGGCTTCGTTGATAACTTCGCCTTTCACTTTGGTGCCGTTGGTTGAACCAAGGTCGGCGATCTTGACAAAGTCACCGTGGATCTTGAACTCGGCGTGCTTCACTGAAACCTCGGAAACAAGAACCTGGATATCATTGTCAGGTCCACGACCCAGACTAACAGAATCCCCACTTAATTCATGGATTGCCGGATCCTGTTCTGGAATACTAACAATAAGAGAAAACAATTTGGAGGACATTGCTCCGAGATGTTGGAAAATTCACAACTCGATGTCAATTCGTTGTCATCGATCTATTAGCAGCCTGATTGCGTAACCAGGTCCGCAGCGCATTCGACAAGGAAGTCGCATTCGAATGCCCCAACGGTTCGTGCCTCGCCCCTTTTGCATAGAGCATTGTTTTCTGAGGAACAGCGAGAGCCTGAAAAAAACGAAAGGCGTAGGGCGGGGGACAAACGGAGTCGAGATCTCCCTCCACCAGCAGAATGTTCACCCGCGAGGAAATCTCTGCGGCTACCTCCTCCGGTTCACGGCTGGCCGACATCAAGGCGACTCCAAATCTCAGTGAAATCCGGTTATGCACCCCTTCCGCAAAAAAATGTTCATCATCATGACAGGCCTCCGGCGTTACTCCAGTGCTTAGGGTTGCCCGCGGCACAACCCGGGAAAGCATGGTTGCGGCTGCGATCTTCACCCGCGCTTGTCCGTGCGTTGGCATGATCAACGGGGCATTCAGCCAAACCCAGTCCAGCGAGTCGAGGAATGGAAGGCCACATGAAAGGAATTGGATTGCATAGAACGCTCCCGTGGAGTGAGCCAGTAATCCAACCGGCTCACAACCAGTCACCTGAAGCACTTCCTCCACCAGCTTTCCTGCCTCTTCGATATTAGGCAGATCACCCCGGACCCCTTCTGATTTGCCGTTTCCTGGCCAGTCGAGACCGATTACAGCATAGCCCGCTTCAACGAGCAATCTGATGGCCCAGTCGAAGCGTCCGGTATGATCTCCGAGACCGTGTAATAAAAGCACCCTACCCCGGTCCCCGGCCTCCGGGCGAGCCTCCATAACAAAGACAGACTGGCCCACAGAACTGGCACTAATCGTCTTTTCGGATCGGAGAATTCGCTGCACAAAGCTACCCTCGACTTGCCCTAGAAATATTCCAGTTGCGAATGCAGCACGATATGATTAAATTCGCGCGCCTTTCGGGAGGCCTTTTGAATGCGCGGTTAGCTCAGGGGTAGAGCATCACCTTGACACGGTGGGGGTCACTGGTTCAAATCCAGTATCGCGCACCATCCTTCAGTTCCTGACTCTCACAAGTCTTCCCTCCGTCTCGCCGTCCTGAATCCCAAGGGTCGCGATCCTTTTCTCGATTACACCAACGGACCGTCTCCATATCAGGCAGGTGTTCACGCTCCGATCAACTTTCACGCCTATGCGGGTGCCACCTTCGGCGCCTTCTATAACTCCGCCGAAGATATTGTCGTCCGACGAAACCTATATGATGCCGTCCTCGTCCTGATCCGGCGGCGCACCTGGATCTCGCTAGCTGCTATCAAGCAACTCAAGGAAGCCGGAATGCGGGTGGCCGTCGCCTGGAAAGAATGCGGCGACCATCAGATCGAGAAGCAACTTGAGGGCAGGCGCGCCCGGCGAGCATACCGCGAAATTATTACTCTTACCGACGGAATCTTATCACCGACTTCCAAACTGCCTCCGCGACCAGATCAAATCAGTGATGAGGATTTTCGGAGCAAGGGCCTGCTTCTCCCAACGCCCTACCCGCTGGAATATTGCGAATGGGACTTTTCCGTTCCCGAAAGTGAGCGAAGCGGCATTATGATCGGAACCCGGGAGTTTGGAGCTCAGTCTCGAAATCACCTCGAAGCGATCAAACGACTTGGCCGGTTAGCGAAGGATTTGGAAATTCCGAGGATTACTGTCATCAATTCGGAAAAGAGGTCCGGGGCCCAAAAGCTCCAAAAGTTGAGCGAGGCCTATCTGGACGGTGTTTTTCAAATCATCGAAAAACCACTTCCCTACCCGGACTACATGAAGCTTCTTGCTTCCCATTGCCTCGTCTACCAGATGGATCACAGCAATGTTCCAGGCCAGGTCGCCGGTGATTGCATGCTCGCGAGAATTCTGTGCGTCGGGGGCAATTCCACCCTTGAGCAAGTTGCATTCCCGGATCTCAGCGATGATGGATCACGCCCCGAGGTGGATATTGCATCCTTACTGGGAACTCTCCTTCACGACAAAAAAACCTACACCTCGATTATTGAGCAATCACAACAGATTGCCCACGAAAAGCTCAGCTTCACCGCCATCGCCCGTGAACTTGCAAATTGGGGAGCGCTAAAGTAGCTCGGCCGCAATCGCAGAACAGCCGAGCATTCCAGCCGTATTCCCGAAGCGGGCGCGGACCACGCTGAGGTGATCAAAACACTCACTGGTGAGCGAATCGCGAAGCTTTCGCTTTAATGGATCGAAGAGCAAGTCACCGGCGTGAGCAACCCCGCCGCCGATCACAAGAGCATCGGGGTTGAGCAGGTAAATCGTGCTCATCAGAGAATTCGCCAGGTAGGTCGCGACCCGGTCCCAGACTTCCAGCGCCACGGGATCACCCTCTTTGGCAAGAGAAGTCAGACCCTCCGGGGTATGATCTTCGGGCAAATCGAGCCTCTTTTCCCGATACATCCCCGCCGCCATCTCCTTGATCTGGCGATTGCCAATGTAGCGCTCGAGGCACCCGGAGTTGCCGTATGGGCCTTCGACTCCGGCGTAATCCACACTCATCTGGCCAATCTCGCCGGCTGCATACTGGCTACCACGGAAGAGATCTCCATTGAGAATTAATCCACCGCCCACACCGGTTCCGAGCGTCACACATACCACGTTTGAGAATCCCTGGCCGGCACCGTATTTGAACTCGGCGTAAGCCATGCAGTTGGCGTCGTTGTCCAGCGCGGTCGGAAGACCGGTCTTCCCGCGGATGAGGTCGCGCAGCGGCACTGAACTCCAGCCCCTAACATTGGTGAGGTTGTAAGTGACACCCTTGAAGACGTCCACCGCACCCGGCACCCCGATTCCGATCGCAGCGACCTCGGGAAAGGACTGACGGACTTCCCATACTTTTTGGATGATAGCATCGATCAGCGGATCCGGCCCATCGAACTCCTGCGTTGGGATTCGCATGACATCGGTCAGCAACTCGGAACCTTCGATAACAGCCAGCTTCACGGAAGTGCCGCCAAAATCGATGCCGATAATTTGGGAAGTGCTCATGATGGGAAATTGAGTTTCGCAATCCGAAGGAGTCCATGCATGGTCAGATAAGGTTCGACCGATTCGATCTCGGGCAAACCGTCGGCTATCAAAGCGGCATATCCTCCCGTCGCAATCACTTTTGCCGGGCAATCCAATTCCGCAATAACCCGCGCCAGAATCTCCCTCGTCAGGCCACGGTAACCATGAAATGCCCCTGACTGCATCGCATGCACGGTAGAACGCCCAATCGCTGATTCCGGTCGCTCCAGGTCAATTTTGGGCAATAGGGCCGTCTTTTGGTGAAGGTAATGCCGCATCGCGTCGAGACCCGGGGCAATGACGCCTCCGATATAGGCCGGTCTGGCGTCGACGATATCGAACGTCACCGCCGTTCCAAAGTCCACCACCACAACGCCTTCCTCACTCCCCGGCTCTGCCACCGCCGCGGCGTTGGCGAGGCGGTCGGCGCCAACGCTGGAAGGATTCGGGAAATCAATTTCAATCCCGAGCCGGGTTTCGTGATTCACTCGCACTAAAGGACGTCCCGCCTGAGATAATTCCAGTAACGGCACGTTCACCGGAACGACCGAAGCCAGGACCACCTTCTCGTAGTCCCAACCCCGCAGCAGTTCATCGATCCCGTCCCCCTCGAGGTCGCGCGACATCAGTGAAGCGTGTTCAGACAATCCTTCACGATCGGCCAGGGCGAATTTGGTCCGGGTGTTGTTGTTGTTGATCAGCAGAAATTCTCCCTGGGGCATGACTTACTCTGGCAGTTCCGCCCTCAATGTTTTCCCCTGGAATTCCAGCAGGACAACTTCCGCTGGCTCTTCCAGCCAAAGCTTCACGGTCGCGAGGGAATCCTCTTCTCCGTCGAGAGAGCCGACCAGGCGAAACGGCTCAAAAAAGAAACCCACTGGAATACCGCTTCCTGTCGTTGCCGTTACGGTGGATTCATCGAGCCGGGCTTCGCCGCCCTCCGGAGTCCGACCTACCAGGGTTACCTCAACGATTTGACCCTGTTGAGCCGGTCTCACGTCAACCTTTTCGACAACGAGAATCTCTTTCTCCGGTTCCTCGGTTACTTCAGGAGCGAAGGAACCACTTTCATCCGAAAGCACCACTAGATTATCAATCACCGGATCCATCACCTCGTCTCCGGGCTTGAACGCGTAAACCAACAGACCGATCATGACCGCAAAGAGCAACCAGATCTCGATCCGTTTGAAGATGATGCGGGTTTTCATGTTGGAATGTCAGGACTCCTTCTTCCTAAAGAACTGAAACAGCCTCTTTTTCTCGGGAGCAAGGATGGGACTGGCGGAAGGCTTAGGCGCCGGTGGTGGCGTTTTACGGCGGGGAGCCGAGGCCGGCTTTTCTCTCGGATAAAGCAATACTCCATTCCGGTTCAGCTTGTCTGCAAAACTTGTCAGGTCTTTGCGAAGCTCAGGATCATTCATCAGGGCAGCAGCGAGTCCATCGCCATGATCCAGCTTTTCGAGTAGGCGATTAGCCGAATCGAGCGTGTCGCGAAGATCGTCCATAGTTTCATCAAGCCCAGTCAAAACCGGCCCAACCGAATTCAATGTCTCATTAAATCCATCGACACCCTCCTGAACGTCGTCGAAGGTAGTGTTCACGTTCTCAGCCGCTTCTTTGACTTCCACGAGAGCCTCTTCCGTCGTCTCGAGGAGAGGATCGAGATTCTCCGTGGACTTTTCGATTCGCTCCGAAGACACTCGCAGCGATGCCAGCAGCGCGCTGACGTTGTCCACGTTTTGACTGTTGAGAAGATTGGCCTCAACGCCTTCAAAGACGTTGTTCAGTTCCCGGACCGTTTTTCCAATCTCTTCGAGCAGTTCACTGGCCTTGACCAGGGTCTGATCTGCTGTCCCGGCGAGGTCACTGAGAGAACTGGTGCGCTTCGCGGCAATGCGCTCACCTTCCTGGTAAAAAGTCCCATCGTGTTCCGGCGGCGGAGTCACTCGAATAAAACTGTCTCCCATCAGACCATTGGTTTCCACCGTCACTTTCGAGCCGACCGGGATCTGGCGCCCCTCAAGGATGCTCAACTTGATCGTCAGCACCGTGTAGTCATCTCCTAACTGAGGCTCACCGGCGACGTAGCCAATGTCAACGCCGCCGAGGCTTACCGGAATCCCTGACCGAACGCCCGTCGCATCGCTGATCTCGACAAAGATAGGATAACCGCCCTTCGGTCCTGTGCCAATTCCTCCGAAATGCGACAGCAACCATCCCAGGAGAATAATCCCCAGGATTACAAAGAGACCAACGAAGATCTCGGTTGGCTGCCTGCTCTCACTCATCACATCTATGGGGCTACTATGTTACGGTTTGCCCTTCGCGGCAACGGCTTAAGCGCTGCTCCAAGTCAACCCCGGAACGAACCCCGCCACCCTAGCCACCACCTCCTTTGGAAGAGAGAAAGGTCTGGATGGCTTCGTCTTCCGACTGCTCAAGCCCTGCCATATCACCCGCGTAGTGAACCGTCCCGCCCTGCAGAAAAATGACATGATCCGCGATCATACGCATCGCATCCATGTCGTGGGACACCACCACCGAGGTAAGGTCATGGTCTTCCGTTAATCGACGAATCAGCCGAGAAATTCTTTGAGACAAGACCGGATCGAGCCCAGCAGTCGGCTCATCGCAAAGCAGGCAGTCCGGGTGACTAACAATGGCCCTGGCAAGAGCGACACGCTTTCTCATTCCACCAGAAAGAGCCGGCGGCATTTTCACTTCCTCGCCGGGCAGCTCGACTTTTTCCAGTACGTCGGCCACCAAAGAAGCAATCTGCTGACGATCTCTCAGACCCTGTTCCCGAAGCGGGAACGCGACATTCTCGCCCACGCTCATCGAATCGAAGAGCGCTCCATCCTGGAACAGGATCCCGATCTTGCGACGCATCGGAACCAGCTGTCGCTCTGTCAGGCTGGTGATTTCCTGCCCACACACCCGTATGCTACCGCTGTCCGGGTTCAACAACCCGTTAAGGTGCTTGAGCAAAACGCTCTTTCCGGTGCCGCTGCCGCCAAGGATCACCGTGGTTCTGCTTTTAGGAATTTCCAGCGTGACTCCGCGCAAGACCTCTTTGCTCCCGAAGCGGGTTCTAACATCGTTCAGGGAGAAGAACGACTCATTGGCAGGAAACTCACTCATCACAGCGACAGGGAAACGATGGGTAAGAATTGATTGAGAATCAGGGTAAGACCCAGGTTCACGACCAGAATGGCCAGAGCCGTATCGACCACCGCTTTCGTTGTCGACTTGCCAACTCCCGCAGCACCATGACTGGTCCTCAGTCCCTGGTTGCAGCAGATCAGAACGATCAGAACCGCGAAGACGAGCCCCTTGATCAATCCCGTCAGTAAGTCTCCCGCACTCGTCGCCAGAATTACTTGGTGGCGAAACCAGGCCTGGGGAAGGCCAAATCCGTTAACGGTCAGAAGGTCGGCCGCGAGGATTCCAAAGCCTATCGCTTCACCAACGAGAATGGGCAGCGAGATCACCATGGCAATCATTCGTGGAACGACGAGGTAGTCGACCGGGTGAACCCCCATGGATCGAAGCGCATCCACCTGCTCATAGACACGCATAGTTCCGATTTCAGCCGTCATCGCCGAGCCCACCCGGCTTGTGACCATGAGCGCCGCGAGCACAGGCCCGAGTTCCCGGCATAGCGCCACCGACACGACCGGTCCTGTCGCACTCCCGAGACCGAGTTCGTTGAACTTAAAATAAGCCTGTGCCGCAAAGACCGCCCCTGTGAAAGCCCCAGTCACCACCACGACGAGTTGTGACGCGATGCCAACTCTCACCACCTGCTGACCCACCAGCCCCCATCGCACCTTTCCCGTTGCGATAGCACTGACCACTCCAGAGAAGAGAGTGCCGACTTGCCCAAACAAGGCCACAAGATCGAGCGCGATCGATCCGACTTTCTGGAAGACTCGAGTCATTGGTTTCTTTTTCAGCTTTCCACGCCTGCTGCGGCAACCCAACATCTTTCCGCAATTTGCGCAGCGGAAAAACGCCCGCGGGCTGTCTTGACCCTTTACCGGCAACCATTAGAATCGCCTGTCCTTCTATTTTCAACCCACGAGGAACCGTCCAAATGAGCCAAGATAAGAACGATCAGGATTCCATGTCAGCCGAGATTGCTGAACTGGAAGAGGTCAACCATCAGCCCTTCACCCAGCGAATAGGCTACTACACTAAGAAGTCAGGACCCGGCTGGTTGCAGGGCGCCATCACCCTCGGCGGCGGATCACTTGCCGGAGCGCTCTATCTCGGCGTGTTCATGGGTTACAACATGATGTGGCTGCAACCGCTCGCGATGATCCTCGGGGTCATCATGCTAAGCGCCATTTCCTACGTCACACTCTCCACCGGCGAACGTCCTTTCCAGGCGATCAAAACTCACGTCAGCCCTGTTCTTGCCTGGGCCTGGATCATTGCCACGCTCATGGCCAACGTCGTCTGGTGTATGCCTCAGTTCGCGCTCGGCACGGCTGCCATTCAACAAAACCTGATGGATGGGGAGGCCTCCAGCACGGCCTCAACCGTCACAATCTGCGTGGGGCTTCTCATCGTCGGACTGGTGATCAACTACTTCTACGAAAGCGGCAATAAGGGTATCAAGCTCTTCGAGATTGTGCTCAAGATCCTCGTCGGCATCGTGGTTCTCTCCTTCTTCGGTGTTGCCGTGGCTCTTGCCACCTCAGGCGCCCTCGACTACACGTCGCTCTTCGCCGGCTTTATCCCCAACCCGTCAATGCTCGGTGCTCCGGCCCCTACCTTCGCTGAGGCGATCGCTGCCACCGGTGAATTCGCCAACTTCTGGAGTAAGGAAATCACCTCGAGCCAGCGCGATGTCATGATGACTGCCTTCGGCACTGCGGTCGGCATCAATATGACCTTCCTTCTGCCCTATTCCATGCTGAAGAAGAAGTGGGGCAAATCGCACCGTAGCCTCGCCATCTTCGACCTTTCGATCGGCCTCATCGTTCCTTTCGTGCTGGCAACTGCCTGCGTCGTTATCGCTGCCGCTTCCCAATTCCACGCCCAGTTCGGCGATGTTCTCAACGAAGACGGCACCGTCATCGAATCCATGTCCGGCGCCTTTGCTGATCAGGCCAACAAGCGTGTTGCCTTCGAACAGGGCGAAGCCTTCGCCACCATGAGCAACGAAGAGAAAGCTGCTGCCCGCGATGCACTACCCACCGCCGACCGACAGCTCGCCGCCATGCTCGCCAAGCGTGACAACATGAACCTCGCCCAGTCACTCGAGCCGCTCACCGGGCCGCGCGTCGCCCAGGATGTTTTCGGTATCGGTGTGTTAGGCATGGCCGTTTCCACCATCATCATCCTTATGCTGATCAACGGCTTCACACTCTGTGAAATGCTCAGCAAGCCAGGCCATAAGGGGATTCACCTGCTCGGCACTCTAATTGCCGGACTCGGTGGCTTCCTCGGACCGCTCTACTTCTGGGCCAATGCCAGCTCCAAGGCTGCGCTCGCCATTCCCACTTCAATCATTGGCGGAGCGATGATTCCAATCGCCTACTTCACCTTCCTTCTCCTCATGAACTCGAAGAGCCTGCTCGGAGAAAAAGGCCCGCAAGGAGGGCACAAACTCAAGTGGAACACCCTCATGATGATCGCCACCGTGATTGCCACCGCCGGCTCCATCTGGGTGCTGCTCGGAAAAGGCACTCCCGGCAAAGTGGGTATCGGAATTCTCGCGGCCCTCTTCGTTCTCGGCCTGACCGGCTTCCTTGCCAAGTCCAAGAACAAGGCCGAGGGATAAACCGTGACGTTAGTTCCCTCTCCACTTCCTACTGACATGAAATTCGGAATTATCGGTGCTGGCATGATCGCCAACTTCCACGCCGAGGCCATCAAGGCCATGGCCGGAGGCGAACTGCACTCCTTCTATGGACGTCGCCAGGATGCGGTCGCTGAGCTGGTCGCTGCCCACGGCGGCAAAGGCTACACCGACCTCGACGAATTTCTCGCCGACCCGGATCTGGACATCGTCACCATCGCGACGCCCAGCGGTGCCCACCTCGAGCCTGCTCTTGCTGCAGCCAAGGCCGGCAAGCACATCATTTGCGAAAAACCGCTGGAGGTCACACCCGAGCGAATCGACCTCATGATCTCCGCCTGTGAAGATGCTGGAGTAACTTTGTCAGGCATCTTCAACCGCCGCTTTCACCCGGCCATGGATGCCTTCAAGAAAGCGGTCGACGACGGACGTTTCGGCACCCTGACCATGTGCGACGCATACGTGAAGTGGTATCGCGACCAGGCTTACTACGACTCCGGCGCCTGGCGCGGCACCTGGAAGCTCGACGGGGGAGGGGCCCTTATGAATCAGTCTATCCACCTTATTGATCAGCTAATCTACCTCGCCGGCGACGTGAAGTCCGTTTCCGCCTCCATGGCCTGCCTCGCTCACGAAGGCATTGAAGTGGAAGACACCGCCGTTGCCATCCTCGAATTTAAGAACGGTGCTCGCGGCGTCATCCAGGGTTCCACCGCCTGCTGGTCCTCGACCGGCCATCCCGCCGAAGTTCATCTCTGCGGCGACCAGGGTTCAGTTTTCCTGGCCGACGAAAAGTTCCGCGTCTGGGACTTTGCTCAACCGGCTCCCGAAGATCCCGCCGTCGAAGCTGAATTAATGCAAGGTAGCGACGCCAAGGGCCTCGGCGCCAACGATCCCAAGGCAATCAACTTCGCCGGTCATCAGCTCAACTTCGAGGACGTCGTCCAAGCGATTGAGGACGGTCGTCAACCCAGCGTCGGTGGTCAGGAAGCCCGCCGCGCTGTTGCCCTGATCTGTGCGATCTACGAAAGCGCCAAGAAAGACGGCGCCAAGGTATTCCTCTAGCGAAAGCCACCTTGTCCAAATGTTTCCCGCCAGAGATTTGCAGGAGACATCATGGAAACTAAAATTACACTAAGGGCTCATTGCGAAACGGCCTGATTATTTTTCAGCCCCTGCAGTCCTGCCTACTTATGAAAACTGTCCTCGTCACCGGTTCCGCCGGCTTCATCGGTCATCGCGTCGCCCACTTCCTGCTCGACGAAGGGGTTAATGTGATCGGCCTGGACAATATCAATGATGCCTACGACAAGCGGCTCAAGGACCACCGTCAGGAAACGCTGAAAGACCGGAGAGGCTTCACCTTTTACGAGGCCGACCTCGAGAATCTCGGCGATCTCAAGCCCATCTTTGAAAAGCATTCCTTTGACGTGATCTACAACCTCGGCGCACGCGCCGGCGTTCGCTACAGCATCGAGGACCCACATGTCTACATGCGGTCCAATACCCAGGGCTGCCTCAATATCCTTGAGCTGATGCACCAGCACGACTGTCCCAAGCTCGTCCTCGCCTCCACTTCCTCGCTCTACGCCGGGCAGCCCATGCCTTTCCACGAGGGTCTGCCGGTGGATCAACCGCTCTCTCCCTACGCAGCTTCCAAGAAAGCGGCCGAAGTGATGGCCTACACCTATCACCACCTTTACGGCCTCGATGTGACGATCACACGTTACTTCACCGTCTACGGTCCTGCCGGCCGTCCTGACATGGCACCCTTCCGCTTCATCAAGTTGATCGAGGAAGGCACCCCCATCACCGTCTTCGGTGACGGTACCCAGACCCGCGACTTCACCTATGTCGACGACATTGCCCGTGGCACTTTATTAGCTTCCAAATCACTCGGTCACGAAGTCATCAACCTCGGCGGAGGCAAGCGTCCCATCTCTCTGATGGACTTCATCCACAAGATTGAAGACCGCCTTGGCAAAAAGGCCGAGATCGTCTGGAAAGAAATGGCCGCCACCGAAATGATCGACACCTCGGCTGACATTTGCAAAGCCAAACAAATGCTCGATTGGGAGCCGCGAGTCGATCTCGACGAAGGGCTGGATAAGACCGTGGAGTGGTATTTAGGGAATCTCGACTGGGCTAGGGACGTGCAGCTGTGAGTCACTCTCCGGCCAGCATTCTCAGCCCTTCGACGCCTCCGTATTTCACCGCGCCGGGCACCATGTAGTCGTCGCAGTGATCGTCGACTGATTCGAAACTGAATCCCTTGGGATCCGCCACGACGGAACTAATCCCGTCACCCAGCACCGCCTTTGCTGCCAGGGCCACGGCAGCGAGCGGACCGGTGGCCTGGATTTCGATCTCCTTCACGTCCCAGTTGGGATGATCACGAACCATCGCCACGGTCGAAACGACATCATGGACCCGGCGCACGAAGACGGAATCATTGTAGCCATAGAAATAAACGGGGGATCGCTGCCAACTGTCAGCGGAAACTTCCTTTTTGCCGGAATAGGTCGTAGCGTCGTTGACGGCCAGCTCATTATTCTGCCCGTAGAGGTTGGGAGCGAGAACCACATTTTCCCCGACCTCATCGACGCTCGCGTTGAGGCCAGTCTCTTCAAGACGAATGATCACCTTGCCATCCCAGTTCGCGGGGTAGTGGGCCTGCGTCCAGAAGGTATCACCATCGGAGTCCCGGGTGATCGTCCCCCTCATCCGGACAACTTCTCCATCCATTGTTTTGTCCTGCAGTTCGAAAGAGGCGGTCGTTTCACGAACCTTGTTTGACCTCAGGATCAGATCCCACGCAACGCCAATCCAGTCGTCCTTCAGCGCGAGGGCGGCGTCCAACTGCTTTTCCGAATCGCCGGCCCAGGCCGCGTTGAGGTCTCGCTCGTGCGCATCCTCCACCGCATACCCGTCCATCTCCGGTGCGCCCTCAATAAACACGGTGAGGTCCTCTTCCATGAGTCGCTCGTAATCGCGCTCCAGCACCGGAGATCTGAGCCCGAGTTCAAAATGACGGTTCACAAAGTCATACATCTGCGCGCGGGAAACCTGGTTGTAGTTATGTTTGAAGTGGGTGTTGAAATGCGCCTCGTAATTCTTCGGAGCCTTCAACCGTTGATACAAAGCCTTTAAGTCGGGATGGCCCTTGGTCTCCAATTCGATAGTCCAGTCGTCCGCCGCCGTGATCCCCATTGGCTTTGGTGCGAAGCAGGCGCCAATGTCGACATTGCCCTGGTCAATGCGGAGGTAATGAGAGTTCTCGCAGGTGCAACCGCCCTGCATCGCCGTTGAAAGCATCACTGCCGGAAAGGCGGCGTCCACCCGGTCATCAATGGCCGCAAGAATCATGGTCTGGGTCGCACCCCCACTCGCACCGGTCACCAAGAGGCGGTCATCATCGACTTCCACCAGGCCGGCAAGGTAGTCCAATGCCCTGACGCTGTTCCATGTTTGCAGCCCGAAATTAGTCTGCAGCCGCAAGGTCGCCTGCGGACTGACAAATCCCCATTGGCCAGGTTCGGCTGAATTCATAGTCTCGCGGGGACCGCGACGGTGTTCCGGCAGCTGGACCGAATCGGCGTAACCAATCATGTCATAAACCAGCACGACGCACCCCATCCGGGCAAGATGAACGCAACGGGCGATAATAGGATTATGAGCCGCCGACTGAAACCGCTCAGCTCCAATAGCCAGCTCACGGCGCACCCCTTGAATGCCACCACGCTGCTCCTGATCAAAAAAGCGGCCGTCGGTCCAGTGCCCGTGGGGACACAGCACCCCGGGGCGCTTGCCGTCTACCAGTCCAATGGCTTCGGACTCACCGGTCGGAGTGAACAGGCTGCCGGTGACAAAGTGCCCGGGAAATGATTCAAAGAAGACCCTTTCCACCTTGAAACCGTCCCGCTCGACGACGCCGTATCGTTTGGCTTTCAGCGGCGTCTTTTCCGGAAACGGTAGCAGGCCAGCGGCGAGTTGAATACGATTCCGGATCTCGGCCCTCCGCGTTTCCCATTTCTCACCCTCAGCCAACTGCCGGAAGGGATGATAATCGTGCAAGTTCACCGGCACGGCGAATCGAGTCACTTGTCCTTGGGACAAACTCACAGCGATCACGGATATAAGCAGCGTCGAAAAAATCCTCATCACTCTCTCCTCTCAAGTTTCACCAAAGCTTCGGCGGCTCAGCGCCGGTCTTCTTATTCCTCTCCAAAGGTCTGGCATCAACCTGCTTGCGCCAACTGTTCAGTGACCTCACCATTTCCTCGGTTCGCTCGGCTTCAAGCTGAGTGAGATTGTTGTGCTCGGAGGGATCAGTCACAAGGTTATACAGTTCAAATTCCCCGTCCTCGAGATCCTGGATCAGTTTGTAGTCACCATCGCGAACCGCGCTGGCCGGAAAGCCACCCTGGTTCGAATAGTGCGGGTAGTGAAAATAGATCGGTCCCCGATCAAACTTAGAGAAGGGGTTGCGGAGCAGGGGCAACAGGCTGACCCCGTCTTCGTGCTGATCAGGCAGGAGCGGCAACCCCGCCGCCTCCAGCAAGGTCGGATAAAAATCGGTACTCACTGCCGGTGCCGCGCAACTGGTTCCCGGGGGCGTCACGCCTGGCCAACGAAAAACGACCGGCTCGCGAATGCCGCCCTCATACATCCAGCCTTTACCGCCCCGATAGGGGAGATTGGAAGTGGGCAAACCTTCCGAAGTTGAAAGCCCGCCATTGTCTGACATGAACACCACCAGCGTGTTGTCTCGCAGGCCGGATTGATCGAGCTGATCCAGAACACGCCCCACGCCGGAATCCATGCTCTCCACCATGGCGGCATAAATCGCATGGTCCTGGCGGATGCGAACTTTGCGGTATCCTTCCGCGTTTGGCCAGACCTGGCGGGCGCCTTCGTTATCAAAACTGCCGTCCTCGTCGGCGATGCCGAGCTTTGCCGCTTTCTTCTCATACTTCTCAATCAGGCTCTTCGGGGCCTGGAGCGGCGTGTGCACGCTGTAGAAGGACAGGTAAAGCAGGAAAGGCTTCTCACTTTCAGCACCCCGCTGGATGAATGCAGCCGCCTCCTTAGACAAGCGGTCCGTCAGGAACTCTCCGTCCGGCCCCGGCTTGAGATTCTGGACGTTCTTGTAGGGAGAAAAGTAGCTGCGTGGCAACCCGTTGCTTCCGCCGCCCTTGTTCGCCTCAAATCCCTGATCGGTAGGCAGATGACCGACTTGGCCCAGATGCCATTTCCCTGCGAAGAAGGTTGAGTAACCGGCATCTCGCAGTGTCTCGGCAAAGGTCACTTCGTCCAGTGCCATCACTGTATTGAATTCCGCCGGGCCATAGGTCCCGGACCGCCGACCGGCAAAGTAATTGGTAGTGTCAGTTCGCGCAGGATACTTGCCCGTCAGGATGCTGGCCCGCGTTGGGGAGCAGACCTGGGAGGCCGCGTAGAAATCCGTGAAGACCATCCCGGTCCTCGCGAGACCGTCGAGATTGGGCGTTTCGTAAAAGGTGTCCGGATTATTGAATCCCACATCCATATACCCAAGGTCGTCGGCGAGCAAAAAAACGAAGTTGGGTTTGTCCTGGGCGAACGACAAAGAAGTCGCAACAACGAGGCAGGAGAGGACGGAAATGATACGGTTCATGATACAATGCGCCCGAAGGCGCTGCGATCATGCCACAACCCTCAACCTCTCACCATCCCCTCAATGCGCCGAGCTGCGAGAGGCGTTATTGAAAAAACAGAAAAACTTTATTACCTTTGTCATCATGACCCGCAAGGTTCGCCTAACCCGTATGATCGGGAGAACTGAAGATGTCGCTCGCGATTTGAGCAGTCTGCACTTTTCCGGCTTCCAGTCCCTCCAGGGCTGGACCCCCGACATCAATGCTTATCGCTATGATGACCGGATCGAAATCTGGGTGGATCTTTCGGGCGTTGAAAAGACCGACATTCACGTCGACGTCCTCTCGGACCGAGTGCGAATCTCCGGCCAGCGCAAGCCCCCCTTGCCGAAGAGGGATACCTCAAGCCAGTGCCGCCAGGTCCTGACCATGGAAATCGAAAGCGGTCGATTTGGAAGAGAGATCAATCTTCCTGTCGACATTGATCGTAATCGAGTTACGGCCAAACAGGAGAACGGCCTCCTCTGGATCATTCTCCCGATTGCCGAAGGCTGATCCCTCCATTTTCGCGGCGCTGAATCACGAGACGGGGCGCCGTCCCCGCATCCTGCATGGAAGACTTTGAACAAATGCTGAATGAATCCTCCGGTGAGATCATCGAGATCTCCACCAGTCTCCCTGATACTGAGATGCCGGAGTGGCGTAGTGATCTGCCGGGTATTCTCCCGTTAATGCCGCTTCGTGGTGTCGTGCTGTTTCCCGGCACCGTAGCCCCACTCACCATTGAGCGCGCCCCCAGCAAGCAACTGCTTGAGGAGCTTTTGCCAACCGGGCGCCTGCTCGGACTCGTCACCCAGAAGGATTCCGATCTCGACGATCCTGGCCCCTCTGACGTCTATCGTGTCGGCGCCCTCGGCAACGTGTTGCGCATGGTTCGCCAGGGCGACGACCAGACTCTCGTTCTTGTCCAGATTGTCGAACGCATCAAGCTGACTAAGTTCCTTTCCAAAAAGCCTTACCTCAAGGCTCGCTTCGAAATCCTCGAGAACATTTTTCCGAAGCAGAATCCCATGTGGGAGGCTACCCTGCGCAACCTTCGCGAATCTGCCGAAAAGTTCATCGAAACCAATCCGGCCATTCCCGACGAAGCGACCAACGCGCTTCGTTCGATTGATTCGCCTTCGATTCTAACAGATTTTCTCGCCACCAACCTCAGTCTCGGGCTTAACCAAAAACAAGTCCTGCTTGAAGAAACCAACGTCGCAGTCCGCGCCGACGAGGTGCAGCAGGTGCTCAACAACCAGCTCCATATCGCTGAACTACAGCAGAAACTGCGTGCCGACGTTGAAGACGAATTTTCAGACGCTCAGCGCCGCGCCTACCTTCGCGAGCAACTCCGCGCCATCCAGCGCGAGTTGGGGGAAGGGGACGGCACCGAAGAGCAAACGGAAGAACTCCGAGATCGCCTCGACGCGGCCAATATCCCGGAAGATGTCATGGAGGCCGCCACGCGTGAGCTCAAGCGTCTCGACGTCATCCCGCCAGCCAGCCCAGAGCACTCCGTCATCGTCAGCTACCTGGAAAACATTGCCGAACTTCCATGGGGTAAGCTCAGCAAAGACAACAAGAACCTCAAGCGCGCCCGCGAGATTCTCGACCGTGATCACTTCGGCCTCGAGAAAGTAAAGCAGCGCCTCCTCGAATACCTAGCGGTCCGCAAACTCAACCCTGAAGGCCGTGGCCCTATTCTCTGTTTGTTAGGTCCTCCCGGGGTCGGAAAGACCAGCCTCGGGCTTTCCATTGCCGAAGCTCTCGGACGCGAGTTCGCCCGAATCAGCGTCGGTGGCATTCGTGACGAAGCCGAGATTCGCGGTCACCGTCGCACTTACATTGGCTCCATGCCTGGACGCCTTATCCAGGAGCTCCGTCGAGTCGGCACCCGCAATCCGGTTATCATGCTCGACGAGGTCGACAAGATCGGCGCCGACTTCCGCGGTGATCCTGCTAGCGCTCTCCTCGAAGTTCTCGACCCGCGCCAGAACCACAAATTTGTCGATCGCTACCTCGATGTGCCGTTCGACCTCAGTCAGGTCATCTTCATTGCCACGGCTAATACCATTTACCCCGTTCCGGCACCATTGCGCGACCGCATGGAGATTATCGATATCCCCGGCTACACCGAAGAGGAGAAACTCGAGATCGCGACTCGCTACCTCGTGAAGCGGCAGATGAAAGAGAACGGTATCACCAAAAAACAATGCCGCTGGTCGCGAACCGCACTGCGCCGTATCATCGAGGACTACACCCGGGAAGCCGGCGTGCGAAACCTCGAGCGCGAGATCGGCAGCGTCTGCCGCTCGGTGGCCGCCAAGGTTGCTGTGCGAAAGTCCACCGAGGTGAGAGTCACGCCCGAATACGTCGAAAAAGTTCTCGGTGCGCCCAAGTTCGCCCGCGAAACGATGACGCGGAAGAGTCGGCCCGGCGTCGTCAACGGCCTCGCCTACACCCCGTTCGGAGGTGAGGTGCTCAATATCGAAGCCCTGCGATACCCCGGCAAAGGCTCCATCAAGCTGACCGGACAGATCGGTGATGTCATGAAAGAATCCATGCACGCCGCCTGGAGCCTCGTGCAGCATAATGCAGGGGACCTTGGCATTGATCGCGAAGACTTCGACAATTACGACGTTCACGTTCACGTCCCTGCAGGTGCAGTTCCCAAGGACGGGCCGTCCGCCGGTTGCGCCATGTACACCGCTCTTGCTTCGCTATTTGCCAACCGGCGGGTCAACAAGGACATCGCCATGACCGGAGAAATCAATCTTCGTGGATCCGTTTTGCCCATCGGCGGCCTCAAAGAGAAAGCACTGGGTGCGCTCCAGGCGGGTATCAAAACAATTCTTGTGCCTGCCGAGAACATGAAAGATGTCCCTGACATTCCTGAGTCCGCCCGCGAAAAGTTAACGGTCCTGCCTATGTCCGAGGTAGACAAGGTCCTCGAGGCGGCCCTACTGAAGCGCTAGCTTGGCGAGCTCGCTTTTCGGATAGACTGGATCACCATGTTCAATTTCACCCGACCGCGCCACTCGTTGCGGTCGATAGTGTAGGCAATGTCCCACGGGGGATTGGGAATGTCCTTTTCCACCCCGTTGAAGTAAATCCCCTCGTGCTCGACCCCGTTCTGGTGGAAGCGGAACTTGAGGTGCTTTTCTTTAATCAGGCGCGGCTCCTGCATCAACTCCACCCCGCGTGACATGAAAAGCGGCTGAGGATTACCGGCACCAAAAGGGCGCAGCAATTCATAGCTGTCGAGTAAGTCGAGGGTGAGGTCTTTGAAAGAAACCTCGCCATCGATGTGCAGCTTTGGAATGAGCGTGTCACTCTCCGCCTGCTCCGCGACGTTCTTCGCGAAAGCGATGCGAAACTCCTCCAGTTTCTCTTCCCTGACACTGACACCGGCAGCCATTTCATGACCACCCCCCGCCTCAATCACGTCGCGGGTCGATTCCAATGCCGCCACCAGAGAGACACCCTCGACGCTGCGGCCACTGCCTTTACCAAGACCATCTTCCGCAATACCTATGACGAAAGTGGGACGGTGATAATGGCGTGAAATTCGTGATGCAACGATACCCACTACGCCTGGATGCCAACCGCGAGACCCGATCACGATGGCGTGGCTACGCTGCTCTGAAGCCAGGTCGTGAATCATCTGCTCGGCTTCCTCACGAGTCTTCAACTCGAGCGCCTGGCGATCCCGATTCTGTTGATCAAGTGCTTCTGCCAGCACTTGAGCATCACTATGGTCCTGACACAGCAGCAAATCCAGCGATGTGGAAGCTCTATCGAGCCGGCCTGCAGCGTTAAGACGAGGCCCCAACTTAAAGCCCACATCATGCGCACGGGCCGGCGATCCTACTCCGGCGACTTTTTTCAGGGCCGCCACACCGGGATGTAAGGTGCGATCGAGTTGGGCGAGACCGCGCCGCGCCACAATGCGATTTTCCTCTTCCAAGGGAACAATGTCCGCGATGGTCCCCATAGCGACGAGATCGAGCTGATTCTTCAGATCAAAGTCAGGCAATGGGCGGGACTTCAACATGGCGTGAGCCACCTTAAAGACGACTCCGGCCGTGCAGAGATAGTGATAGTCATCGCCAATCTTCGGATTCACCAGGGCCACACAATCCGCTGTGCCAGCGGAGTCCGGCTCGTGGTGATCTAGAATGATGAGGTCGATGCCCTCTGCCTTCAGAATCGCTGCTTCGTCCCGCGAATTAGTGCCACAGTCCGCAGCGATGAGCAGGTCAGGAGTGGTCCCATTCAGACTGTTCTCTATTCCCTTAACGCTAAGCCCGTAGCCCTCTTCCATTCGCGTCGGCAGGAATGGCAACGGCTCCAGCCCGTAAGCGCTCAATACATTCTTCAGCAGCGCCACCGAACTAACACCGTCGACGTCGTAGTCACCGTAGAGAACCACTGACTCCTTCTTGTCGACGGCCTGGAGAAGTCGATCCACTGCTTTCTGCACGCCGGGCAACTTGAACGGATCACCCAGATCCTTGAGCCGCGGATAAAGGAAACGTTCCAGTTCGTCCTGGTCATCGAAGCCTCGCTGCAGGGCCAGCGATACGACTACCGGGGCAAGATTCAACGCATCCGAGTATTCGCGAACGAGTTCAGGGTCAGGGGAAGGTGCCACTACCCATTTCTGCTTGGCCGGCATCGCAGCATTCTAGGCTTATCGCCTCACGTGTAAAGACAGCCCTTTTTTTTCGGGCTCCTTGTTCGTGTATTCGCTACCCTTCGACGATCCTTTCCGAAAAGAATCATCTTTTCTACATAGGCTCTCCAGCCCGACGTATACCCATTACTCAATTAGTTCGTTTTTCAAAACTCCCTCCCCTTAAGTAATTCGTACGCCAGGGAACAAAGAGTCGGCCAGATTACCTGTTCGCCTTTTTAAGGTCAGTGTTTCTGACAACACTTCAATGCATTCACCAAGCGGATTCGCTTTACGCTATTCTTCGGAAAGCGTATCAAGGCTCACGTGCCACGCTTGCGAAGCATCATGAAACTCCCGCTGACTTTTCTGACTCTCCTGTGTCTCTCTGCCGCCCCCTGCCTCAATGCAGCCGACAAACCCAACATACTCTACATTCTCGCAGACGATCTCGGCTTCAGTGATCTCGGTTGCTTTGGGGGTGAAATTGAAACCCCAGTGCTCGATTCGCTCGCCGAAGGTGGTGTTCGTCTGACCCAGTTTTATAACACTGGCCGTTGCTGCCCTTCCCGAGCCGCAATCCTCACCGGACAATACCCACACCGAGTTGGCCTGGGTCACATGACCACCAATGACCTCGGTCGCCCCGGCTACCGAGGCGTCGTTTCTTCGAAAGCCCAGACGATTGCCCAAGTGCTGAAGCCGGCTGGATATCGCTCCTTCATCGCAGGCAAGTGGCACCTCGGAACTCCCGACCCGACTGGAAACGGCTTCGAAGAATTCTACGGCACACTCGTCAGCGCGAAGCGCTTCTTTGATTCCGACCACCTCGTCCGTTTTCCCGAAGGCCGCCAGGCCCGTCAGTATCCGGAAGGAGAATTCTATGCCACTGACGCAGTAACGGACCACGCCCTCGATTTCCTCAAACTGGCCCGCGAAACACCCGACCAACCCTGGTTTCTCTACCTAGCCTACCACGCTCCACACTTCCCGCTGCATGCTCCCAAACAAGACATTGATAAATACGCCGACCGCTATCACGGCGGCTGGGACCAACTTCGAAACGAGCGCCTCGAGCGCATGAAAGAAATGGGCATCGTAGCAGCCGACACCAGGCTCACCCCACGGTCGACCTGGCAAAACTATGGCGAAACTAAGACTGGAACGAACCCCGCTTGGGACGATTTACCCGAGGTTCGCCGCCTCGATCTCGCCCGCCGTATGGCCATCTTCGCCGCGATGGTCGACCGCATGGACGCCCAGCTTGGTCGAGTCATCGAGGATCTTAAGGCGGCCGGAGAATTTGGGAACACCCTGATCGTCTTCACTTCCGACAACGGCGCCTGCTTCGAGTGGGATCCCTTTGGCTTCGACATCAAATCCAGCAATGAGAACATTCTACACATCGGAGATATGCTCGACGAGATGGGAACCCCCGGCACTTTCCACAGCGTCGGCTCAGGCTGGGCCAACGCCGGCAACACACCCTGGCGAATGTACAAGCACTTCGTCCACGAAGGGGGCATCGCCTCTCCCGGTATCGTCCACTGGCCGGACGGGCTGAGGGTGAAAGCCGGAACCATCATTCACGATCCGTCTCACATCATTGACCTGCTTCCCACCGCCATTGCTGTGAGTGGCGCTGAGTACATCGGCACACTCTCACTTCCCGGCGTCGACCTGATCAACCAGCTCAACAACGGTGGGGCGGAACGCACCCTTTTCTTCGAGCACCAGGGCCATCGCGCCGTCCGTGAGGGGAACTGGAAACTCGTCGCCTTCGATGACAAGCCTTGGGAACTCTACGATTTCAGCGTCGATCGCGCCGAGCTGAACGACCTGTCCAAAACTCACCCCGAAAAAGTGAAGATCATGGAAGCTGCCTGGGACAAGTGGGGCGAAGAGAACAACGTCACCCCGCTGCCCGATGATCTCGGGGTAGGCTACCTCAAGCCTGACACGCCAGCTGAATAGGCGGCGCCTACACCGTCAGAAGCTCTTGCAATCTCGGCAGAATCTGTCCGAAGCTACGGTTACGACCGGCGCGGTTGAGAACATCCTTTACCAGGGTCACGTCCGTGAGCTTCTTCGCCGGCAACCAGTCTTCCGCGGTTGGGCAGTCTTCGAGGTGAGTCAGGGTCCGGATGAAATCGCGAGTCTGGCACCGGCTGATTTCAACCCGGGCATCCTTGAGTTGGAAATCGACCTCTACCGTGCCAACACGGTCTTCGGCGAGAGTGTCAAGGCTGATGCTGAAACTGGTTGGCACACCAGAGCGAGCTCCGGAAAAGTCATAGCGACCTTCCTTGGATTGGGAGAAATCAATTTCTGCACCGAGACGAATCGAAAGCCAGGCCGCAAGGTAAACCGCACTCATGTGATACCCCGCAGCATAACGAAGGGAAATTTCGCTCAGCGATCCGAGCTGCTGCGCCACCGCCGGTCGATCAAAGGCATTGGCTACCGCATTGCGGATGGCATTCATCCGGGTGAACGCCAGGTCATGCATCACGAAAGGTGAAGAAGATTCATCCTGCGCCGAAAGGAGACGCAGGAATTGATTCCTCGGTGCCGCCCAGGTTTCACTGTCGAACATGAGACGGTCGATTCGCGAATAGAGCGCTTCTTCAAACGCGTCGGAAAACTCACCACGCCACCAGAAAGCCAGCGGCAGGTCAGAATCGAGGTGGGCAAATACCATGTTCCGGAGCAGGCCGGGAATATCGCCGGTAAGGTAAAAGCTGATCTGCTCGGTGCACACCGTCTTGCGACCGCTGCGATCAACCTGGCAATGCACCTGGACCCAGGCCCGGGCGGAAAGTTCCTCAGCGTGGAGATTGGCATTGATAAGCAGCGAGCGGCAGGAGGCCTCACCGGTCAGCTCCGCCAGGACCGAAGCATCCTCTTCAAGACCATTCTGGTTTTCATTGTAGAGCGCGAGGTTTATGAGTGAAGCCCGTGCCACTCCCACGGAATTCTGACCCTCCGGCTCCCCGTCGAGGAAGAGTTGCTGGAGTTCCTTTTCAACCCGCGAGATCTCGACGGGCTGGCCCAGGAGTTGAAAAGCAGGCAGGGTTGGGATAGAAGAGGCATTGCTCATGCTGGTTTAATCTTAGCCGGAATATTCCGTGTGGAAAATAGAAACTGATTGAAGCAAGTTCACTGCCTCCTCTTTGCGAAAATGTCAGCGACTACCCAGATGCATCAGCTCGAAAACGGCGTGCGCCTTGCCACGGTATCCATGCCTCATATGGCGAGCGTGTCTGTAGGCATGTGGGCCAATATCGGCAGTCGTCACGAGCAGGCCATCGACCACGGCATGGCTCACCTCGTCGAGCACATGCTTTTCAAGGGTACTCCGGCACGATCCGCTGAAGAAATTTCCTGCCAAATCGAAGGTCTTGGTTCCTCCATCGACGGCTTCACCGTGGAAGACCATACGGCCTATCACGCGAAGGCTCCGGCACAACAGTTCCAAAAGCTCTTCGACGTTCTTGCCGATTTCTATCGCAATCCCACGATCGATCCCGGCGAGCTTGAATCTGAGAAACAAGTCATTCACGAGGAAATCGCCATGGTACGCGACCAGCCTTCGCAATACCTTGAAGACCTCATCAGTGAAGCCACCTGGGGAATCACCCACCCGCTGGGTCGTTCCATCACCGGCACCAATGACAGCCTCAACTCATTCCAGCGTGACGATGTCCTGCGATTTTTCAAGGACGGCTACTGCGGTGCAAACACCGTTATTTCGGTCGCTGGCAATATTGACCACGACCGGGTCACCGCCCAAGTCAGTGAGATCTTCAATTCCCTCGATATTGGTCAAACTGCCACCTACGAAAAAGCGATCACTCCATTGACGGACCACCGCTTTCGCGAAGAGGCCGATCAGGAACAAGTCCACGTCGCTCTTTCCTTTCCTGGCGTTGCCCGCCACGATGAGCGACGCTTTGCCCACAAGTTGCTCAATGTCATCCTCGGCGAAAATATGAGCTCCCGCCTTTTCCAGGAGCTACGGGAACAACGTGGTCTCTGCTACGAAGTGCAGAGCGATTTTGTTTCCTTCGCCGACACCGGCCTCATCCAGATCTACGTAGCGCTCAATCCTTCGCAGCTTCAGTCTGCCCTCGAGACCATTGACCAGATCGCCCGCGACCTGGTTGCCAACGGCGTCTCCAACAGAGAACTGGAAGCCGCCAAATCCTATATCGTCGGTCAGAGTCGCATTAGCCTGGAAAACACTTCATCCCAAATGATGTGGGCCGGTGAATGCTTGCTTTTCTTCGATGACTGGCGGGACCCTGAATTCGCCCACAGCGCCGTTGAAGCCACCACCGCGGAAGCTGTTCACCAGGCGGCCATGGAAGTCTTCGCAAATCGCCAGTTCGCCTCCGCGTTGATCGGTTCTACCGAGAGCAATAACTTGATCGAAAACTGGCGCGCCGCAGCGGTGTGAATCAGTGCGTGCAGCACATCGGCTCATCGATTGACTCGAGACGACGAAACCACATCAGCTTGCGCTGGTAAAACGGCAGTCGCTCAAACCATTCCGAATCTCCGTACTCCACCCCGTTCTTACGACCCAGATCCAAAATCTCTCCGTCACGAACATACTT
>PKCI01000019.1 GCA_002862135.1 Verrucomicrobiota bacterium
TCCCGCTTTCTCATCGGGGAACCCAAGGCCAAACGTGTCATCTATCTCTTCCAGGGAGGTGGCCCGTCGCAAATCGACTTGTTCGACCACAAACCGCGCCTCAACCAGGAACATGGCAAAGAACTCCCTGATTCTGTGCGCAAAGGCCAGCGTCTCACCGGCATGTCCGGCAACCAGTCGAGCCTGCCGCTCGCCGGGTCCCCCTACAAGTTCACCCAACACGGTCAGGGCGGAACCTGGGTGAGCGAACTGCTCCCGTATACTGCAGGCATTACCGATGACATCACGGTGATCAATTCGATGTATACCGAGGCCATCAACCACGGCCCGGGTGTCACCTTCATGCAGACCGGGTCCCAGATTGCCGGTCGTCCCAGCATTGGATCCTGGCTTTCTTACGGTCTCGGCTCCACCAACGAGAACCTGCCCAACTTCGTCGTCCTCGTCACGGCTAACAAGAGTGGCCAACCCCTCGTAAGTCGGCTCTGGGGCAGCGGCTTCCTTTCCGGAAAGCATGACGGTGTCCGATTCCGTCCTGACAAAGATGCCGTTCTCTACCTCAACAATCCCAACGGCCTCGACAAGAAGTCACGCCGCATGATGCTGGACCGTCTCAAGGAACTTCACCAGATCGAACTCGCCAAGACGGGAGACACCGCACTGGAAACGCGGATCGCTCAGTACGAGATGGGTTTCCGCATGCAGACTTCGATTCCCGATGTCACCGATCTTTCGAAGGAACCGGACTCCACCTTCGAACTCTACGGAGAAGAAGCCCGCAAACCAGGAACCTTCGCCGCGAATTGCCTGATGGCTCGTCGCATGGCGGAACAGGGCGTCCAGTTTATCCAGCTCTACCACCAGGGATGGGATCAACACGGCAACCTCCCCGGCAAGCTTCCCAAGCAGTGCCTCGAAACGGACAAAGCTTCTGCGGCTCTCGTCACGGATCTGAAACGGCGCGGCCTGCTCGATGACACGCTGGTGATCTGGGGCGGCGAATTCGGCCGAACCAACTATTGCCAGGGCAAGCTGAACGAAAAGAGTTTCGGACGCGATCATCACCCCCGCTGCTACTCTACCTGGATGGCGGGTGGTGGCATCAAGGGCGGACATACTCACGGCCGGACCGATGAGTATGGCTACAACATCGTTGACGGAGGGGTTCATGTGCATGACTTCCACGCCACGCTCCTGAACCAGCTTGGCATCGATCACGAACAGCTGACCTTCCAGTATCAGGGGCGCCACTTCCGCCTCACTGATGTGCACGGTCACGTCGTGAAGGACATCCTTGCGTAGTGCTTTTGCTTTGAGCCTGACGACAACCTCGCTCAGGCTCTCCGCATGTTTCGATACACGCTCGTTGCCGCGATCCTGCTCGCAGGTTCTCTTGCTCCTGCCCAGCATAAGAAGGCCCCCCCACCGGACAAAGAGATAGCCGGCCGGATCTGTAAGGGCAACGCCCTTGCCGCTACGAAGATCTGATCCAGTTAGGGCCAGCAGGGCCTCGAAACCGGCAAGCAGCGTTACATCGAGAAAACCACACTGCTCGTCGCTGCGATTTCAGAAGAACCCGTGACCGCCTGGAAACCAGTGGCGACAAGATCGGTGATCTCACTCTCCTCGACGACAAGGGCCTCTATGCTCTCGCCCGGGACGTGGGCAATGTGGTCGAGTTCACCTACCAGTTGCAAACCACTCACGGAAAAGTCATCGGCAGCAATACCGTGAAGATCGAGTATTACCCTTCGCCACCGGAGTCTACCTTGCAGGAAGGCGTGCCCGAAGGGGATCTCCACCCCCACATCTGGACCGAATCCAAGATCTTCCCAGGAACCGAGCGTGGATTCCTTTTTTATATTCCCAAGCAGTACGACAGCTCCGAGACTGCTTCGTTGATTGTCTTCCAGGACGGCGCTCCGCTATGCTGATCGCGAGTTAAGCGGTGGCCTTCGTGCCCCCAACGATCTCGAGAATCAGTTTGGCAACTGGCCACTCGCCAACCAGCAAATGGAATTGGCCCTCAAACACAAAAATTACGACTACCGCTACTGGTGGGGAGACGGCATCCACGGCAGCCGGCACATGGCTGTGATGCTGCCGGAAATGATCAAAAGGTTGTGGAGCGAATGATTTAGTTTTTCACCTGCTTCTCGATCTTGTCGAGTAGCTCACTCATCTCCACTTTCTTTCCACGAAGTTCCTCACGGTTAACCACATTGGTGAACTGACCGGGATCATTGATCATGTCGTAGAGCTCCTCGGTACCATCCTTGTAGCGCATGTAGGCCCAGTCAGGGGCACGCAGTCCGCGACCGGAGCCATTCAGGGTCAGGGATGCCTTTTTTACCTCAGCTACCGGGTCCTTCAGAATAGGCACGACGCTGGTTCCCTGCACCTCCTCCGGAATCCCAATTCCCACCAACTCACAGACGGTCGGGTAAATATCCACCAGTTCCGTCATCGAGAGTGAACGTCCCGGCTCGAATCCCGGAGCCGAAATAATGAGGGGTACGCGTGCGGCTTCTTCGTGGAAATTCGACTTCTGCCACATGTGGTGCTCGCCGAGATGGTAACCGTGATCACTGGTGAAGATGACCACCGTGGAATCCCGCAGCCCGCTTGCGTCGAGTTCGGCTAGCACTTTACCAACCTGTTCATCCATGAAGGTGACCGTCGCGTAGTAGTCCGCCCACATTTGACGGATATTGTCAGGATACTTTCCGATACCGCTGCTCTCATCGGTCATCTTGGCGATACCAAGCTTCGGTATATCATCGAGATCTCCCTCCGGCACATAAGGCGCAGGAATCGACTCTAACGGATACATGTCGAAGTATTTCTTTGGCGCAACACTCGGGTAATGAGGTCTCACGAAGCCGGTAGCGACAAAGAAACGACCTTTCGAGGCTGCGCGTTGCCTTAACAATTCCACTGTTTTCACCGCTGCCTTGAAGTCCGGCTGCTCTGATCCGTCCCCGTCCGAAACCACGCTGGCAAACATGCGATAAGGCATCTTTGTCGATTGACGGTTCTCCGGAGCGCGGGTGGAGATGTTCTGGTTCAGCAATCGATAGAGCCCCTCGGTGTGTGCCTCATCGCCCTGAGCGTTAAAATGCTCAACCCAGGTATTCTCCACGTCCTGCCCGTCAGTTCCTGCGATAATATCGCCGGGAACCCGCATGTGGAAAATCTTGCTGACCCGAGCGCTGTAGAACCCCTCGTCGATGAGATGTTTGCCCAGTGTCACTCCCTTGTCGCCGGTATACCGACTGTACATAAACGATCGCCTCGACGGGCCGCAGGAAGTTCCCTGGCAATAGGTGCGCTCGAACACAGTTCCGCGCGCCGCTAACGCGTCAAGATGCGGAGTCTGGCAGATTTCATTGCCATAACACCCCAGCGCACTCGCCTTGAGATCATCGGAAATGAGGAACAGCACATTCTTAATCTTTCCGTCAGCAGCCTGGCCAAGAGAAAGAACCGTTCCCACAAACAGGAAAAGGAGACTTAGAAAAACTCGTTTCATGGCAAATAGGCTAGCCCACCATATCGCCTTCCAACAAGACGACATCGCGCCAAGGGCCCTCTCTGCCTCTGATGATGAGAGCAAATTTCAAACGGCCGAATCTGTTCGAGGGACATCGACCCGGGATCAAAGACCTGAAAAGGCCCGCCTTCCAATTTGCTTTCACTCTTCTCAGCTCTAGGGAAAAAAGCCTGCGACAATTCAGCGCTTGAAAGGGCTTCAACGGCGGCCATTTTATGGCCGCCTGTTGGTCGATGTCTGAGAATCGGCTGAAAGCAGGCCCTTCGGATTCGCATCGCTCCTCAACCATGGACTGGCTGCTTTGGCTCATCTGGATCATTTGGATGACAGGGACACTGCTGTCCATGGGAAATACCCTGCTCTACGGACGTTTTCGCGACCGTCAGGACCGGCGTTGGCGCTCACTGGAACTCGAGGTTGATGAGCAAAAGGTCTGCTGGATTGTCGCCATGAAAGGTTACGACGAAAACCTGACGGAACCATTTTTCGAATCACTTGTCTCGCAGTCTTATTCCAACTACCGCCTCATCTTTACTTTCGAAAGTGATGAGGACTCCGGCTACGTCTGGATGAGAAAGCATCTCAAGCTTCCCCAAGGAGAACAATCCTGGAAGCCTTCAAACAATCCGGGGCTCGTGGACGTCACTCTTGTGGTGGCAGGTCCATCAAGCGACCGCGGGCAAAAGGTGCACAACCAGCTCGCTGCGATGCAACGGCTCAACGACGATGACGCAGTCGTCGCTTTCGCAGATGCTGATATCCTCTGCCCACCGGATACTCTCACCGGCCTCGTCGCCCCGATCAACCTGAGGCACTTCGAGGTCATGACGACATTTCGCTGGCTCATTCCGACCGACTCGCACCCAGCCACTCTTTTCGGCAGCGTCATCAACGCTTCCAGTGCCACGATGGGAGGCCATGTCTTTCTTAACACAGTCTGGGGTGGCATGATGGCAATCCAGCGATCGGCCTTCGATGAACTGAAAGTCATCGACGAATTCGACAGGGTGCTGAGCGACGACCTCAAGCTCAACAGCCTGGTTAGGCGTTCGGGTCGCAGGATTGGATTTGTTCGTTCTCTGATTGTTCCAAGTCCGGTTTCCTTCACCTGGAGGGGCCTTTTCGAATTCGGGCGTCGTCAGTATTTCATGGTAAAGTTTTACTCTATCAAACTTTACCTCAGCGCCTACGAAGTGACCGGCTTTTATCTGGTCGGCTTCATCAGCTCAATTCTTGCGATCACGTGTCACGGCAACCTGCTTGCCTCGATTCCTCTCGGCACTGTGATCGCAGCGGACCAAGTCAGGGCCTTCTGCCGGCGCAAGATCTACACGCATCAATTTCGCAACTCTCCGGAAACCATTCGGGCGCTCGACAAGACCATCTGGATTGAGCACCTCGCCACTGCCCTCTGGATGGGCATGCACCTGATCTTTGTGCTTGGCGCGCTGTTCAAAAATGAAATCACCTGGGCCGGAATCCGTTATCGGGTCAAGGCGGGCGGCGACACGACAGTGATCTCCCGCAACGGTTGACGAAAGGGGTCTCCCAGTCGACTCTCCCACGCATGCTCGCCTCTGAATGTCTTAAAGAAGCTTCCAACCAGCCCGCTCCTCCCCTGCACCCGCTTGGAGGCTGCGATCTTGAGACTTTTCACCGGCACTGTGAGGAGAACGCCCCCTTCAGTGAGCGCACCAGAAAGATGCGGGCCGCCTGCCGCGCCGGCATCATGGTTCGGCGCCCCTTCACCGCCTACGAACAAATGCGTTGGGGCAAGCAGATTGAGGAACGCAGGCTCTCAAAGGATCCCGTCTTCATTCTCGGGCACTGGCGCAGCGGGACAACTCACTTGCACAACCTCCTCAGCCGGGATCCTCAATTTGGATGGCTCAGTTTTTACCAAGCCAATATGCCGCTGAACATGCTCGGCAGGAAAGTGGCCATCGGCCGCTTTGTCATGAAGCAAAGCATGCCGAAGACGCGCGGTTTCGACAACGTCTCCATCGGGCTCGATACTCCGCAGGAGGATGATCTTGCGATGGCAAACTTGAATCCGATTTCGGAGTTCAAAACCTACTACTTTCCCCGTGAAGCAAAACGCCACTTCAGCGAATCGGTCTTTTTCGAAGGCATTTCTTCGGAAGCCAAACAAGAGTTCACCAAAGCCTACCTCAAGCTTCTCAAGAAACTCGATTACGTGCATGGAGGCAAACGGCTCCTCATGAAAAACCCGGCTTCAACCGGTCGCATTCCCTTCCTGCTGGAGCACTTCCCCAACGCGAAGTTCGTTCATATCATTCGTAATCCGTTTAAGGTCTTCAGCTCCTCGGCCCGCCGCTACGTCGGAGCCATCCCTCCGTTTTCCTGGCAGGACTTCGATGACTTCGACATCGACGATCACGTGCTCGAATTCTATGAGCGACTCATGTCTGCCTACCTCAAGGATCGTGAACTGATTCCGAAAGAGAACCTGATCGAGACGCGGTTCGAGGATCTCACCCAGAATCCCATCGGAGAGCTCACCAAGATCTACGACCAATTCGAACTACCTGATAAAGTCGCCGGCCTCGAAAAAGTCTCCGATTACGTCGAAGCCAACAAGGGCTACAAGAAGAACACTCACCGGATCACAGAAGCCCAGGTATCCGCGATTACGAATCGCTGGGCTTTCGCATTCAATGAGTGGGATTACCCCGCTGGACCGCAGGGTATCGAGGTTATCAAGTAAAAGAGGAATTAACCCTCCTTCTCCCACGCAACTCGGGCATTTTCGGCGATTTCAGCGTCCAGTTCGGCCATCCGCTTCTGAAGCGCTTCGACCACTTCCGGATTGGCGGAAGCAAGGTTGGCCTCTTCACCGATGTCGGCACTGAGATCGAAGAGCATGTATTCCGCGGCTGGTTCCGCTTTCCCCTTTGCTTTTCCTTTCTGACCACGTCCCTTCTTCACCAACAGCTTCCACTTGCCCTGGCGAAGCCCCTCAATATTACCACGGGAAGAGTAGTAAATGAATTCGTTGCGCGGGCTCTCAGCGCCCTCAGTGAGAAGCACAGAAATATCCACACCGTCAATCTCCCGGTCAGCCGGCAGTGGTGTATCCGTCAGGGCCGCAATAGTGGGAAGCAGGTCAATTGTTCCTGCTAGTTCATCGCATTCGGTCCCCGCGGGGATGCGTCCCGGTCCCCACATCACGCATGGTACACGCTGGCCACCTTCGAAGGTCGTCCCCTTTCCTTCGCGAAGCGGTCCTGCTGATCCACCATGGTTCAGGAAACGCAGCCACGGCCCGTTGTCCGTCGTGTAGATCACGTAGGTGTTTTCCGAAAGGCCCAGCTCGCGAATTCGGTCGATAAGCCGTCCGACTTCTGCATCAATGTGTTCAATGGTATTAGTGTAGGCGTTCTGCGGATCCGGATCGTAAACATCGTCCGGAACATAGAGAGGAATGTGGGGCATCGAGTGCGGCAGGTAGACGAAGAACGGGCTCTCCTTGTTTTCCTCGATAAATTCAATCGCCTTATCGGTGAAGCGGCGGGTCACAGTGCGCTGGTCGACAGGAAGTTCGACAATCTTCTCGTTCTCCATCAGGGGCGTGTTCCAGAGAGTCAATGTACTCTCCTGGTCTTTCCAAAGCTCGTCCGACGAAACCCTTGGCTTCCCCTTGTTGTCGGGATGGTTCATGTCGTTGCTATAGGGAATTCCCCAGTAGGTATCGAACCCGTGCTGTTGCGGCAGCGTCTCGGGGTGATGCCCTAGGTGCCACTTACCGAAGCAGGCCGTCGCATAACCCTGACCGCTGAGGTGATCCGCGATGGTATGCTCCTCCGCATTGAGCCCCTTGGTCGAGGCCGGAAACAACACGCCCTGGTGCATTCCAATCCGCTTCGGATAACACCCGGTCAAGAGGGCTGCCCGCGAGGGCGTGCAGACCGGTGAAGCCACCATAAAGTTCGTGAACTTGCGTCCCTCTTCCGCCATGCGATCGATGTGGGGTGTTTTAATCTTGGTGGACCCAAAACAACTGAGGTCGCCGTAGCCCTGATCATCGGTAAAAATGATGACAAAGTTCGGCTTGGATTCGGCGGCAATGGCAACGCTGCCGACAAAAGCGGATGCTGCAGCAATCAGAAACAAGAGGATTCGAATCATAGGCAGCATTCAACTCCCATCCTGCCTCACGAACAAGAGAAATTGAGGCACCGGGGATGGTGCATTCGCGGAGCAAATTCCTGTGGTAAAGCGAGAATGATGTCGCGGCAGGCGGCCCGGCTACCTCTTCTGAGGTTCCGGCTTCTTCTCGACTCTTTTCTCAACAAGACCGTCGATCCGGGCATTCCCCATCTCGACGTTCAAGCCCGCCCCGAGACAGGTTCCGACCACTGCCACCGGCTGTCCCACGCTGAGGAGCGGACGACGATCGTTGCGACTGATCAACTGACCATGTGCAGGAAGAACATCCACGTGAAAATCAGGTCCCGCCATCAACTGGCAGTGAACCCGGGCATCGCTACCTTCTGCACGAAGAAACATTTCAATGGAAGAGGACCCAGTCTCGAAGGCAGAGATCAATCCGATCACTTTGAGGTAGCGATCACGATATTTCTTCTCGGCCGCTGCCTTGTCAGCACGAAACTCGGCGACAAGATCAGTCGCACTAATCTCGATCGGTTTGAGCATGGCGGTGAGGTTGTCTTCTTTAACCTTTACCCCTACGGCCGAGCGGAGTTCTTCGTTCGTCTTTTTCAGCATGTAGACTTCTTCGCGAAGCTGATCCACTTCGATCCGCAAAGCGTCCACTGTCTTGGTGGTTTCGAGGTAAGACTCCTTCAACTCCGTGATCTGGGAGGGCAGATTGGAGACGGAATCGGGAACCTTGATGTCCTTCACCTTGTTGAAAAGATCGCCGAGAGAATTACCCTCCTCACCGGTGTCGTCGGCATGCATCAATGCCACACTTCCAACGGCGGCCAGGGCTACGAAAAATCGGATGACTTTCTCCATTTTGGTAGTGTGCGTCACCAGACGGCTGAGCTAAAGTATTTTCTATCGGAATCACGCGCCCCGAAGATCCTTGGAAGCTTTAGCCACTGCTGCCGCCAAGGGATTGATTGAGGGCGCCGGGGGTTGCTTCGGGTCTCCCAGTTTCTGAGTGGTGGCTCCTGATTCGGTCTTCTTCTCGGCTGGTTCGACGAGTTCCTCGAGCACCACAACGCGAGCTTTCACCTTCAGTCCGATTACGACAGCGTCGCCCGCAGATAAGAGGCGAGGCTCGTTCCCAATCTCCCCATTCGAGTCTAGCCCCATTTTTGGTCATTCGCAGCCGTTCTTCCGTCTATCATCCAATATTCAACAGCAGTTCACCGGCACGACACACAGGGCTAGCAGGGTGAGTCCTGAGCCACTCCAAGCCCCACCCTGAAACCGCTCCGCATCCCAACCCTCCCCCAGGGTCTCGTCAATCACCCCACGGCGAACCGAAGGGCCGGAATCGTTGGTCACCACCAACAACCGTGCAAACTAATCACTTCGACGTGGCCTTTTCGTAGGCGCTACGAATCTCTTCCAGTTCTTCCCAGCGATCGTAAAGTGCCTCGGCTTCATCTCTTCTTTTCTCAAGGGTCTCGCTGAGTTCGCCGGCTGAAGCGGCATTCTCAACGTAGAAACCGGGGTCATTCAGTTTGGCCTCCATCTCCTCGATAGCGGTTTCGATTTCGAGAATGGCGTCTTCCATCCCTTCGAGTTCCCTCTCTTCTTTCCACTTCAATTTACGGGGTTCGTTGGATCGATCCCGCACTCGCTTCTTCTTCGCCGGCTGGGGTTTGGCAGCAGCGGCCACCGCATCGCGAGCTTTCCGCTTCTGGAGGTAGTAGGAATAGTTCCCCTCGTTAACCGTCACCAGGTCACCACCCTCAAAAACAATGACACGATCACAGACACGATCGAGAAACCAGCGGTCGTGACTCACCACGAGCGAAGTTCCAGGGAAGTTGATCAGTGCTTCCTCAAGCACTCGCAAAGTCGGCAGGTCGAGATCGTTGGTCGGCTCGTCGAGCACGAGAAAGTTCCCGCCCCGCTTCAGGATCTTGGCGAGGAGCACCCGGTTCTTTTCTCCTCCCGACAGATTACCGATCCGGTCGTTAATCCGGTCATCACTGAAAAGAAATCGCCGCAGGTAGCCGCGCACTGAAATCGACTCGTCCCCAAACTTCACGAAATCAATTCCCTGTGACACTTCCTCGAGCACACTCTTGTCTTCATCCAGTTCGAGACGGGTCTGGTCGACATAGTTGAACTCCGTTCGTTTGCCAATCGTGACCCGCCCCTCAGCCGGTTCCATCTCACCCTGGATCAGCCTCAGCAAAGTTGTCTTACCTGCTCCGTTGGGACCGACAACACCAACGCATTCGCCTTGCTTAAACTCAAGATCGAGTCCCAGAAAGACGGGTTCTCTTGCATAGAAATGACCCACCTCCTTCAGTTCAACAACGACGTTGGCCAACTTCGGCGGCGTTGGAATCACGAGTTCTACATCAAGCTCCTGCTCCGGAGCCCTCTGCGCTTTCACCGCGTAAAAATTATCGATGCGACTGCGCTGCTTGGTTCCGCGAGCTTTGACACCGGACCTGACCCACTCGATCTCACGCTTCAGAAACCGTTGACGCTTTTTCTCAACCTGCTGCTCCCTGTCCTCGCGCTCAGCTTTGCCAGCCAGGTATTCGCTGTAGTTCCCTTCGTAGGAATAAAACCGCCCATCGGCCAGCTCGACAATCCGCGTGGCGATGCGATCGAGAAAGTAGCGATCATGAGTCACAAAGAGGCAGGCTCCCTGCGCCTGGGCGAGGTATCCCTCCAACCAGGCAATTGCCTCCGCATCGAGATGGTTAGTGGGTTCGTCGAGGACCAGTAGACCAGGCTGACTGATCAAGGCGTGGCAGAGCCCAACGCGTCTTTTCTCACCTCCTGATAAATAGCTTACCTGTCGATCTGCAGGCGGTGTCGAGATTTCGCGCATCAGGATCTTGAGTCGCGACTCCAGGTTCCAGCCGTCGGCATGATCAATGGCCTGCTGCAGTTGCTCTTGCTCGACCGGACTCAGGTTATTCGCAGTTTCAAAGCGTTCGATTTTCCCCAGCAGCTCGGCCGCTCCAGCGCGGATATTTTCCCCCACCGTTGCCGCGTCGTTGAGTTCAAACTCCTGGGGGAGGTAGCCGGTCACGAGGCCCTGCTTTCGGGAGATCTGTCCCGCATCAGCTTCCTCAGTCCCGGCAATAATTTGAAGAAAGGTCGACTTCCCGCAACCGTTGCGTCCGACCAGGCCGACTTTTTCGCCGGGATAAACCGCCAGCGTCGCTCCGTCGAGAACAGGATCATTCCCGAACGACAGCTCGAGGTGTTTCGCCGAGAGGATTGCATCATTCTGGACAGAAGGGTTTGCCATGGATCAGGGATCGAATGTAGCGAGACGGTGCGACAACTCAACCCTGTTAGGTCGGCGGCTCGACAGCCATGGATCAACCTGACTCTCTTTCAACACCCTTAACCCGAAACGGGACGGACCGGGCTCGACCGTTTTGCCGGCCCTATTGTCATCCTGTCTACAGGAAAGCCCAATGGTCTCTACTGTTTCTGATGCCCAACCTCAGCCAGCGCCTTGACCTGATGCAGGAGTTCCTGAAAGATGCTCCCGATGAAATTCCTGCGCTTTCTATTCCTTTTCCTCGCACTGGCAGCCACGGCGACGCTCCGTGCGGAACAGCCCAACATCATTCTCATCCTCGCCGATGACATGGGCTACGGTGACCTTGGGTTTACCGGCTCAGAGCATCTGCGTACGCCCCACCTCGACGCGCTGGCTGGATCCGGAGTTTTCTGCGAACAGGGCTACGTCTCTAGCCCGGTGTGTTCTCCTTCGCGGGCAGGTCTCCTCACGGGTCGCGACCCGCGCCGCTTCGGCTACCAGGGCAACCTTAACAAGGGCGACGACGCCTACCCGACACGACCCGAGCTGCTCGGCCTGCCTCCCGGCGAACATACCCTCGGTGATCACCTCAAGAACGCGGGTTACGCCACTGCCCTGATCGGCAAGTGGCACCAGGGCATGGGCGAGGGCTTTCACCCCAATGAACGCGGCTTCGATTACTTCTGTGGCATGCTCCGAGGAAGCCACAGCTACTTCCCGACTCAGGGCAAACACAGCATTGAGCGCAACGGCACGCCCGTGGAAGAATTCTCCAATGACTACCTGACTGACTTCTTCACCGACGAAGGACTCGCTTGGATGAAAGAACAAACTGAAGCCGACAAACCCTGGTTCGTTTTCATGTCCTACAACGCTCCCCACGGTCCTATGCACGCGACCGAGGAAGACCTCGCCCTCTTTCCCCATATCAAGGACGGGAAACGCCGCACCTACGCTGCGATGATGTGGGCGCTCGATCGTGGAGTCGGACAGATTCGCGATTGGCTCACAGAGAGTGGAGAACTGGAGAACACGATCATCGTTTTCTTCTCCGACAACGGAGGCCCCGCCAACAACGCGAGCTGGAATGGTCCTTTGTCAGGAGGCAAAGGCTGCCTCAAGGAAGGCGGCATCCGCGTTCCCATGATCTGGTCCTGGCCCGGCACTCTTCCGGAGAAGACTCGCTACCAGTCTCCCGCTTCGGCCCTCGACCTCCTTCCCACCTTCCTCGCCGCCGCCGGCAGTGAACCGCTTCCCGTCCGCGAACGGCTCAGCCACGAAGACAGAGGCAACTACACAAAGTATGCAAAGCAGTATGGTGACTACGAAGGCATCGACCTCCTCCCCCTGCTCAAGGGAGAATCCGAGCCACCCCACCGCGCGCTCTACTGGCGGTTGCAGGGGCAGGCCGTGGTGCTCGATGGAGACGACAAGCTTTGTCGCCCGTCTCATCGTCCCGCGCAACTCTTCAATCCAGTCAATGATCCGGGCGAACTATCGGACCTCACCTCTCCCGGCGACGAACGGTTTCTTGAGCTATTCCAGCAGCTCAGCGACTGGGAAATGACGCTGCCGACCGACCCGCTCTGGGGCTCTTCCCCCTACTGGCAGGGGCCCAGCGCCAGGTATTACGACGAAATGCTGCCTGTCGCCGAGCCGGAATAGTCAGGGGTATCAGACATCGATCACGCCATATTCCTACGTGGCAGAGTCGGGGACGTCGGTTCTACCCCAGTAACCCCGCCTTTGAAGTTGATTTCCACTTTTCTGACTGTTCTCGCCTGCACCGGCCTCGCTATGGCCGGGGTCTGGCTTCAGCGTGCCGACCCCAACGGCAATCTGAGCAGTGCGAACGAGATGCCTGTCGAATGGAGCGTTGCGCTCGACGAGCGCATTCACTGGAGGATCACGCTTCCTGAGACCGGTCAGAACACCCCAACTGTTTTCGGAAACAAAGTCTTTTTTCCACCTACAAACTCTTCGAAGCCGACGCCACCATCGGCAGAAACATCATCGCCTCGTGCTGTGATGCCAAGACAGGTGAAGTCAATGGAAGCGAGACATCCCTGCGCAGTATGACCTTCGGCTTTCGGGCTGCTTCAACGACAGCACCTCCCAAGTGCCGCGAGCAAGATGGAGGCCCTGACCATTGTGCCGAGCGAGATATTAAACTCCCGCGGTCTCATCGTCTTTGATGACAAACGATCAAACGGAAACGGCTGGAGAGATATTGGATCTCCTTCTCCCTCGGTTGCCGGCAAACGCCTGTATATCCCCACCATGACCGGCACCGTCTACGTCATCGACTGGAATGTCGAGACCTTCGACGAAAACGCCGTCGTCGCCATCAACGATCTCGGCCTTGCCGGAAACTCCTACCAGCGTGGCTCCCTGTCCTTTGCCAATGGAAAAATCTTCGCCACACGATTCAGGAGTTGATCTGTATCGGCAAATAATCTTACTCCTACTCTGAATCATACTCTTACTTCCAAAATGAAAGCCCTCTTACTCTCTGCCCTTTCCTTGTTCGCCTTCGTCGCCCAAGCCGCGGAAAAGCCCAATGTCATATACATCCTTGCGGATGACCTCGGCTATGGCGACCTTTCCTGCTACGGCCAGGAAAAGCTCTCCACGCCGAGCATTGACCGACTCGCCACCGAGGGCCTCAAGTTCACCAACCATTACTCCGGCAACACCGTCTGCACACCCTCACGTGCTGTCCTCATGACAGGTCTGCATTCAGGACGCTGCTATGTTCGCGGCAATCTCAGAGGCGAAAACGGCGCCGCCCTCAAGCCCGAGTGGACGGTGCTGCCCGAAGTCTTCAAAGCCGCTGGCTACGCCACGGGAGGTTTCGGCAAATGGGGCCTCGGATACACCAATGCTGAGGGCCCCCCTAATCCGCTCAGCCACGGATTCGATACCTATGCCGGCTGGAAGAGCCAGATGATCGCTCACACCTACTACCCGTCTTCTTGGGTGGTCGACGGAGAAGAGCTCCCCTTAGACGGCGAGACTTACGTGCACGACCTCATCATGCAGAAGGCCTTCGACTTCATCAAAGAGAACGGTGAGTCCGGCGATCCCTTCTTCTGCTACATCCCCACCGGCGTTCCGCACGCCGCGATGCAGGCACCTGCCGAGTTCCACGAGAAGTGGCGCAAGAAGTTCCCCGAGTTCGAAAACAAGATCGGCAAATACGGAGCCGGCCCTGACGAAGAGTGCCCCGACGTCATCAACCCCATCGCTGGCTACGCCGCGATGATGGAAAACCTCGACAATCAGATCGGCCACATCCTCGACATGCTCAAAGAAATGGGTATCGATGAGAACACACTCGTCATGTTCTCCAGCGACAACGGCGCGCACAAGGAGGGCGGCCACGACCCGACCTTCTGGAACTCCACCGGCTCTCTCCGCGGTCACAAGCGCGACATGCACGAAGGCGGCATTCGCACGCCGATGCTGGCCCGCTGGCCCGGCACCATCAAAGCCGGCACCACCACCAATCATCTCAGCTGCTTCCAAGACGTCCTGCCTACCGTTGCCGAGATCGTAGGTCAGCCTGCTCCTGATGATATCGATGGCGTCTCCTTCCTCACCACCCTCACTGGTGAAGGCAAGCAAACCACACATGACTACCTCTACTGGGAATTCTGCAAAGGTGAAAACCAGGACATCTTCTCTCAGGCCGTTCGTCAGGGTAAGTGGAAAGCCTACCTGCAGGCGAAAAAGCCGATCGAACTCTACGATCTGGAAGAGGACCCCTACGAAGAGAACGATCTCGCGGCTTCCATGCCCGAGAAAGTGGAAGAGATGAAGAAAATTATCGCCGACGCGCACGTTCCTCTCCCGACCCAGAAGAAAAACTGAGATCCTGACATGCGTTCCTTTCCTGTCACCATCCTTGCGGCCCTTTTATTATCCACTGCGGCGGCCGACAGCCGAAGCGAAGAGGTGTCTGCCGGAGGCAAACCCAACATTGTCGTCTTCCTCGTCGACGACATGGGCTTAATGGATACTTCCGTGCCGTTTCTCACTGACGAGGACGGCAATCCGGAGATCCACCCGCTCAACGAATTCTACCGCACCCCCGGAATCGCGCGCCTCGCTGCCACGGGGACGCGCTTCAGCCAGTTCTATGCCATGAGCGTGTGCTCTCCGACGCGGGTGTCGATCATGAACGGCCAAACCTCGGCGCGTCACACCACGACGCAGTTCATCAAACCGGAAAACAAGAACACCGGCACACTCGGTCCGAGAGCCTGGAAATGGGAAGGCTTCGTCGAAGGCGATATCACTCTCCCAGCCCTGCTTCGCGAGGTCGGTTACCGCACCATTCACGCAGGTAAAGCCCACTTCGGCCCCAACGGTTCTTTCGCCAGCGACCCGACCAACCTTGGCTTCGACATCAACATCGGTGGCTGCGCCTACGGCCAGCCCGGTAGCTACTATGGTACCGATCATTTCGGCTGGGCCAAGAAGGGCCGTGAAAAGCGGGCCGTTCCCGGTCTCGAAAAATACCACGGCAAGGACATCTTCCTGACCGAAGCCCTCACACTCGAGATCAACAAGGCCATCACTGAGGCGGTTGAAGAGGAGAAACCTTTCTTCGCCTACATGTCCCACTACGCAGTCCACACTCCGTTTCAGAGTGACGAGCGCTTCGCACGCAACTACAGCGACGTCGGTAAGAAGAGCCTCGGCGCCTATGCCACCCTCATCGAGGGGATGGACAAGTCACTCAACGATATGCTCGATCACCTCGAAGAACTCGGTGTGGCAGAGAACACCCTCGTCATGTTCCTCGGCGACAACGGCAGCGATGCGCCAGCAGGTGGCACTCACGACATCGCGAGCTCTGCGCCGCTCCGCGCCAAGAAAGGCACCCACTACGAAGGCGGCATGCGGGTGCCGTTTATCGCCTCGTGGGCCAAACCGGATCCTGAGAACGCGTTTCAAAAAGAGCGCCCCATTCCATCGGGCGTCATCAACAGCACGGACATCGGGGTGGTTTACGACGTGTTTACGACCGCACTCGACGTCGCCGGCGGAGACTACGGCAATCATGTCGTCGACGGAATCGACCTCACCCCTGTTTTCTCTTCAGCCACAGGCTCGACCTCAAGCCGTGAGTTTCTCATGCACTTCCCTCACAGTCACCGGAGCTCTTACTTTACCGCCTTTCGCAAAGGAGACTGGAAGCTGATCTATCACTACGACAAACCTTCAGGCCCTTCCGACGATAAAGTGGAACTCTTTAATTTGAGCGAAGATCGAAATGAGTCCTTCAATCTCGTATTATCCAACCCTGAAAAACTCCGGGAAATGATGGAAGCCATGAAGGCAGCACTCGAAGAATCTGGCGCGCAATTACCGCTCTCCAAAGACGGTGGCGAGCCTCACCTCCCCTCTCTCCATTAACCTTGCTCCACCGGCTCAAATTCGGGAAGAAACCGTGGCGCTCTTGCGTCACTTTATTCTCTTCTCCAAACGCGAATAGTGACATATGCGAATGTTTCACCCTTTCGTTTGCCTGGCATGTGTGTGCTTCATAAGTTCTTTGCAGGCATTAGAGTTGCCAACTCCCGTTGGCGAAGAGGATTTCAAAGCCCTGTCGGAACTCTCCCCTTTCTCACGTCCGCTCGATCTTTCCGAAACTCTCTCCTTGACCGGATTCGCCCGCATTGGAGAGGAATCTGTCATCACCCTTCGCGATTCCGAATCCAAGAAGAGCCACCTCGTCTCTGGTGATACCAATGATGAAGGCTGGAAGCTCGTAGAAATGTCCTCTGACGGTGATTACGGATCCGAAAGCACTTTTGCCAATATCGCCATTGCCGGCGGTGAAATCGTCGAACTGCGCTTCGACGCCGAACGGCTTGATTCCGAGCACATGCGTCACCGCGCCGGCGGAAAAAACAGTGGGCCACCTCGTGACAATCGACTTCCCCCTACCGAGGAAGAAAAAGAGAAGTGGGGCAAATACATCAAGGAGCGCATGAGTAAACTCTCGGAAACTCAGCGTAAAGAGATCGGCCGCATCATGGGAGAAAGGATGAAAGCAGTGAGTCAAAAGATGAGCGATCGCCAGAAGGGCGAAATGTTTGTCCGCATCATGGATTACGTCGAGAAACAGGGCTCCTCATCCGGGATGGGCAAATAGCGTTCTCCACACCTTCTCCATCCCTATCCCCATTTCCTCCCGGCTGCTTAACGCTCTTTCAGAGTCTCGTGTCAGGTTACAGGCTGAGTTAAGGAATACCACGGACTCCTCCCACTCTACCTCTAATTAGCCTTTACTCTGCTTTGTTGTGGCGATAAGCGGCAGCCGGGTCAAAGGAAAGCAAAGAGGGACTCGAGCACATCGGTGACCTCCACGGAGAAGTGCGCGACAGTGTTATCACCTCCCCCCACAGCATCGCCTTCGCTAATGACGGGAACGTCATCGTTACCGAATGGTAACCGAATCGGCTATGTTCTCTGTTGGAACCTCAACCGTTAACGGCAATTCAACTCAATTCACCTTCCCCGACTGGAAGACTTTCATCTCCTTGAGAAGGCGGGTGACAATCTCTGGGTTGGATCCCGCCAAATTTTTGGTCTCGCCGATATCGTTGCGGGCATCAAAGAGCAAAGGAGGATCATGCTTGGCCATCGGTTCGCGCTTCCGCGTATCCGGGTGGCCTGAACGATCCTTGGTCAACAGGTGAATCTTGTAATCGCCTGACCTAAACGCCGAATTGCCGTAAAGCCATTGCCTCCGCGGGCTGGCTTCACCTTTAAGGAGTACACCCGAAAGATCGATCGACAAGTAGCCGGGCTTCTCGACGGTCTCCTTACTTCCCGCGAGCGAGGCAAAAGTCGCAAACAGGTCCAGGTTCGCGGCAAAGCCTTCGATCACCGCCGGCTTGATCGTGCCGGGCCAATGAAAGATGCCGGGTACCCGAAGGCCGCCCTCCCAAGTCGTCCCCTTTTCCCCCCGTAAGGGTCCTGTCGTTCCACCGTGAGGACCGAACATGGTCCAGGGCCCGTTGTCACTCGTGAAGATGATCAGGGTTTCGTTTTCAATCTCACGATTCCTGACCGCTTCAACCACCTGTCCAACTGACCAGTCAATTTCCTCAATCACATCGCCATAGCGTCCCCCTTCACTGCGTCCCTGGAATTCGGGCGCCGCAAAGATCGGTGCGTGTGGCATGTTGTGAGCGAGATAGAGAAAGAAAGGTTCCTCGCGCTCTTCTGAAATCCACTTCACGGCCTCCTTGGTGTATCGCTTCGTCAGCAACTCCTGGTCAACCGGAAACTCAATGACCTCGCGCCCCCGAATCAGCGGCACCGGGAACGAAAACTTATCGCATTCATCAAAAGTCTGCCGGTTTTGGATCTTTCCTTTAGGAGGCGGGACATCATTACTCCCCGGTGTTCCATAGTGATAATCAAATCCACACTCTAGCGGATGCATCGAGTCCACCGTGAAGTCTTTCGGGTATCCCGCGAGATGCCACTTCCCGAGGATCGCGGTGGCATAACCCTGACGCTTCAACATGGCCGGCATCAGCGCTGCAGGATCATTACGAAGTTTTTCTTTACCCAGCATCCCCGGATGGCGCCCACTCATCAATCCGGTCCGACTCGGCACACAGGTGGAACCGGAAGAATAGAAACTGGTCCACTTCTGTCCTACGGCCGCCAAATGGTCCAGGTGAGGTGTCTTGATCTTCTCATTGCCGTAGCATCCGAGGTCACCGTATCCCAGGTCATCAACGAAGATCAGGATGATGTTCGGTCGAAGAGCTTCAGCATGGAGTGAGGCCACTCCAAATGCCAGGACAAGAGCGAGAAAGAAAAACAGCTTCTTCATAGGGACGAGAAAGTCTGCAAAAAGCCCTTTCGCCGCACAACGCAATCCCTCCCATGATTGCGGCAGCCGCACGACACTGCCGATCTACTGCGAAGCGAATTTCGTGAGCAACCCTTTTTCCCGGGCGGTATTCATCACCCTCACGAAGAGCACGCCGGCAGCCGCGAGGTAAACCACGTTGAGCCCGGTGGCGATCCCCAGCTCGGCCCAGTTGACTACCCCATCCTTGAGGACATCGCGCATGCCTTCAAACACGTAGGAACACGGCAGCAGCTTCGCCACCCATTGCAGGGCGGTCGGCAGATAGTCGACCGGGTAATAAACGGCCGCAAAAGGCTGGATGAAAAACGGCACCGCCCAGGCCAGCGTTTCTGCGGCCGGCCCCCAGCGAACAATCAAGGCGGTTGAGATCATTCCCAGCGCCCATCCGAAGATAAGCAGGTTGAATACGAACGGAATCAACGCCCAGCTCAACTGGAACACGTTGAAAGAATACAACAGTGCTGAGAGTCCGCCCAACATCACCGAAGTGACCCCGGCCCGCATCATTCCGACGGCGTAGGTAGACCCGAGGTAATCCGCATTGGTCACGGGAGCGGCAAAGATGTTGAGCAGGTTGCGCGACCAGACATCCTCAAGAAAGAAGATCGCCACGCCCTGCTGCGCACGGAAAAGGATATCCCAGAGAATTACCGCACCAATCAGGAAAGTAATCTCGTGAGGAAAATCGTCGCCAACATTCTGCTGCAGGAATCGTGTCAGGTATCCCCAGACCAACAGGTGCACCAGCGGCCAGAAGATGAGTTCCACGATTCGCACCGGAGTCCGGGTGTAAAGATAGAGGTAACGCAGCACGAGGGCTTTGATGGTATAGAAACTCATGAACCGCCCTCCTTTCGTTCCCGGTTGCTTTCAATATCGCCGCTGCGGGCCACTCGGATAAAAACATCCTCAAGCGACTTCTCTTCGAAATGATGCAGGATTTCCTCGGAGGTTCCGGTAAAGAGGACCTTCCCCTTGTGCATGAAAACCACGCGATCACAGACCTCTTCGACATCACGCATGTTATGGGAGGTGTAGAGAATCGTGGTGCCTTCCTCATCGCGGATACGCTTCACCACCTTGCGAACTTTGTCTGCGATGTCAGGATCGAGACTCGCGGTCGGTTCATCGAGCAGAAGCAGACGCGGACGATTCAAGAGTGCCTTGCATAGATTCAAGCGAGTCCCCTCTCCGGCAGAAAGTTCCCCACTGACCCGTTCCTTCAAATGGGAAATTTCCAGTATCTCCAGAACCTCGTCGATGCGAGCCTTCAGGTCAGGCACGCGATAGATTTGCCCGAAGACTTTCAGGTTCTGCCAGACGCGCAGGTTTCCCGGCAACTGGGTGTAGGTGCTGCAGAAATTCGTGCTGCGCAGGACCTCGATCCGGTTGGCCATCAGTTCCTTACCAAATACCTCGATGTGGCCGCCTGTGGGCGTGACAATGCCAAGCACCATGTTGATTACGGTGGTTTTGCCAGCACCATTAGCCCCCAGCAATCCAAGAATTTCGCCGTCGGCAATATCAAGAGAAACCCCGTTCACCGAAGTGACGTTGCCGAACTTCTTCGTCAGATCTCTGACCTTTAGAATCGGGGGTTTCATGCTCGCACTCTCCTAAACTGCGTCATACTCCCGCGCAACCGCGTATGCGTGGAAGGTTTGTCATCGCCACCTTCGTCGTCCTAGTGTGATCTCAAATGCCATGAAGACGCTTACCGCCATCCTGTTTGCTCTTTCGTTCCTCCCGTTGGCCCGTGCCGAGAAGGACTACAACGTGCTTTTCATTATTTCAGACGATCTCACTTACACAGCACTCTCCTGCTACGGCAACGAAGTCTGTCAAACCCCCAACATCGACAGCCTCGCCGCCCGGGGAACTCTCTTTACAAGAGCCTACTGCCAGGGCACCTACTGTGGTCCCTCACGTGCCTCCTTCATGTCCGGGTATTACCCCCACGCCACCGGTTCGCTCGGCTACGGCAATCCCCGACCCCGTATCGGAGACCGGGCGATGTGGGCCGAGCATTTCAAGAATCATGGCTACCACACCGCGCGGGTCAGCAAGATCTTCCACATGGGCGTTCCCGGCGGCGTAGAATACAAAAAAGAGAATCTCCCACCAGAACATGAAAGCTACAACGGCGCCGATGACGCGGCGTGCTGGACGGAACGTTTCAACACTCCCGGACCGGAGTGGAAGGCCGAGGGAGATGGGGAAACACTCCAGAAGAACCCTGACGGAAAACGTCCAGTCGTCGGCGGCAACACGTTTGTTGTCGTGGAAGCCGACGGAGATGATCTCGTTCACGCTGACGGCAAGGCGGCAAAGAGGGCTGCAGAATTAATCAAGGCGAACAAGGACAAGCGCTTCTGGCTCGGCGTCGGTTTCGTGCGCCCTCACGTCCCCTTCGTGGCGCCACGCAAGTATTACGAACCATTTCTTCCCTACGACAAGATGGTTCTCCCTCCCAAGATTAAAGGAGACTGGGATGATATTCCCAAGCCCGGCATCAACTACTGCACCAGCGAAAACATGCAGATGGACATCCGCAAACAGAAAAAGGCGGTGGGAGCCTACTATGCTTCGGTGGCCTACATGGATGCCCAGGTCGGCGTCGTTCTCGATGCAATCCAAGAGGCGGGGCTGGAAGATGAAACTATCATTATCTTCACCAGCGACCACGGCTACCATCTCGGGGAACACGACTTCTGGGCTAAGGTCAGTCTCCGTGATGTTTCGTCAGGCGTACCGCTGATCATTTCAGTGCCGGGTCAGAAACCGGCCGTCTGCAACTCGCTCGTTGAACTGATCGATCTCTACCCCACGCTCTCATCTCTCTGTGGACTCCCGGTCCCTCAACGGCTCCAGGGAAAGGACATCTCTGCCATGATCGAGCTTCCCACCTTTGAAGTGCGAGAGGAGGCTTTCAGCGTGGCTCCCATGAGAAGAGGGTTCCTCCTTCGCACCCATGACTATTCCTACATTCAGTATGAAGAGGATGCCTCAAAAGGAATCGAGCTTTTCGACATCAAGAAGGACCCCGGCCAATACACCAATCTCGCCAAAAACCCGGAATACACCCAGGTCGTCGAACAGTTCAAAAACCGGATGGCCGAGCGCCTCAAAGAAGTTCGAACCAATGACCTCGGACTGACCTACAAGAACGGCAAGGTAGTCGACTAGGCATCAATATCGGGTTCGGTCTCAATTGCCTTCGCCACACGCTTAGCGTGGTAGAGGATACGTGGTCTTACCCACCTCTGCTAACGAGGGCAACGGCACCTGTAGAATTCGTTCCACAAGACGGATCATCGGACCGGTGAACCAGATCAATACAGCCGGCGTTGCCACTTAAAAAAACGGTATCGGCAGTCGGAATTTATCTCGGAACCTCAGTGGCAAGATTTATTGAGATTTTCCCTTGCCAGCACCGCCAGCCACTGCTGTAATCCAAAAATATTAATATGTCTTGATAATCAATATTATTTAATAAATACCCCTTTCCGCCATGCACCACCTACCCACCAGTTGCCTGGACCGGCTTACGCCGACGGATTTCGTCTTCATCCAGAGAGCCCTGCTCGATGATCAATCCCATTCAGAAGCGCTTTGCACGCTCTTCAAAGACCGCAAATCACTGATTGCTCTGGTTGAACACGACAAGCTCTTCGAGGCAATCAATGACAATGCCTACCCACTCTCGATCTCACCAGAGCTCTACTTTTTTGTCCTGGTGAGGAGGACACTCACCCAAGCGGGTATCACCGAGCTCCACATTGCCGACTACGTCGCAGCCACCCTCGCCTCTCATTCCACTGGAACGCCGATGACAGGTCTTCAACCGACTCGCGAAGATCTCGACTTCACCTATCACGTCGACTTCATTGACGAGATGGAAGGCCTCAGCAATTACGATCGCTTCTTTCTCCAGGTACAATGCGGCAACAGCTTCATGGTCCTGACAGGATTATTCCCCGGCTTTATAGAAAATCGGGCCAATCACCGCGGGGCAACTCAGGTCGACTACTACCAGGAGGCGGCGCGCTGTGCTTTCAAGTGGGCAGCCAAGCACCCACTAGCCAACGAGTTTGATCTCGAAAACGTCTACCCGGTTCTCGCCGACAAGTTCGACGACACCCGCAAGGCGCTGAACCACCTTGCCAACGACTATCTTTTCCTCGGTAACTGAGCCGCGCTACCCTTCAGCGGTCGAGGTGGAACTCGACCCTCCATCCCCACCTATCAGCGACGCCATTGATTCGGCGGTCAGGTTCAACTGGCTCGTTGCGCCCGCCAGCAGATCGCCTGCGAGGTCGTCTTTCTTCTCCTGCATCTGCTGGATGCGTTCCTCGACGGTGTTCCGACAGATCAATTTATGAACAAACACCGGTTTGTCCTGGCCGATACGATAGGCTCGGTCCGTCGCCTGGTTTTCGGCAGCCGGGTTCCACCACGGGTCATAGTGAATCACAATATCAGCACCCGTCAGGGTCAGACCTGTGCCACCGGCCTTCAGGGAAATTAAAAAGACCTCGCCTTCTCCGCCCTGGAATCTTTCAACAAGATCCTGCCGGTCCTTGGTCTCACCGGTGAGCTTCAAATACGAAATCTCCTTTTCATTCAGGTATCCCTCAATCAACTCCAGCATGGAGGTGAACTGGGAGAACAAGAGGACACGGTGCTTCTCTTCCCGGAGCGTCTCCAGCAGATCGATCAGGTATTCAAACTTCGCCGATTCGGTCTCACGGTTCTCAGCAGTGCCCTCCTTGAGCAACTTCGGATGACAGCAGATTTGCCTGAGCTTCAACAGGGCATCGAGAAAAACGATCTGGGCTTCCTGGCCTCGAATCGCCAGCGCTTGTCGCACCTGTTTATCCATCGTGGAGCGCACCGTCTCATAAAGATCTTTTTGATCATCATTCATCTCCACCGGATGCACGATCTCGGTTTTGGGAGGGAGCTCCTTGGCGACGTCGTGCTTGGTTCGGCGGAGAATCAACGGTCCCACCCGGTCAGCCAGAGACTGGCGCTTGGCGTCGCTATCGTTCTTTTCGATCGGGGTTTGATAGGATTCCCGAAATACCTCCCTGGTCCCGAGCAGCCCTGGCATGAGGAAATCCATAAGGCTCCACAACTCGCCGAGATGATTCTCAACCGGGGTTCCTGACAGGCAAACACGATGACGCGAGTTCAATCGTCTCGCAGCCTGCGAAACCTGCGCACCGGGGTTCTTGATGTGCTGGGCCTCATCAAGCATGACAAGATGAAAATTATGGCCGGAGAGTTCCTCCACATCCCGGTGCAGAAGCGCGTAGGAAGTCAGAACGAGGTCCGCCCCTTCAATTCGAGGAAAGAGCAATTTTCTGCCGCTCCCCTGCAAAACCAGCACTTCAAGATTCGGGGCAAACCTTGATGCCTCGCGCTCCCAGTTGAGCACCACACTCGTCGGTGCAATCACAAGCGAAGGACGCCCCTCGTTTCTGCCCGATTCAATTTCAGCCGAAAGGTGGGTCAATGACTGAAGCGTTTTCCCCAGTCCCATGTCATCTGCGAGGATTCCGTTGAGTCCGCTATCAACCAGAAACTGCATCCAGTAGTATCCCTCGAGCTGGTATTCACGCAGCGTTGCCTCGATCCCCGGAGGAACCTCGACCTGGTTTATTTTTTCAAAATGCAGCAAGCGCTCGCCAAGCTCCATCAATTCGGCCGGAGCCTTCGCTTCAATCACCTCTGCGACACCACCCGTCATCATGAGTGCTGCGTCAGTCTTATTCAACCTGATTGGTCCATCGCCGAACTTGAACTCCAGCAACTCCCCCAGCGTCTTGAGCAGTCCCCGAAACCTTCCCACCGGAAGAGCAAGCCCTCTACCATCCGGCAGAAAGATCATAAATTCCTGACCTTCCGGCATCTCCTCGGTGACCTCGAGAAAGTGATTTTTCACCAGGGCCGCGAGGAGGGGCTGAAGCTCGAAAGTCTCGCCATCGATTTCAAATCCGGCCGACAAGTGAAACCAACCCTTGCCTTCCTCGACAATTTCCGCGCTCCAGGTCTCTGATCGAAACACCAGCGGCTCGTAGCCCACGTCTGGAGCATAGCGCACCTCCCACTTCCGCCTTTCCAGGGCGGGCGCCGCTTCATGCCGGAATCGCTGCCAGTAAAACTCGGGGTGAGGCCACTCCTTCGAATCGGGAGCCCACAAAGTTCCGTCGGTTGCAATGCGTTTCAGTTTCCTGAGAGATTGCGGCGGCTCTTCGGCTCCGGGATTTAGGTCCAGCGCGTAGAGACAGTTCAGTGCTTCTGTTTCAGCAGCGCGGGATCTTTTGATTTTTCTCTCAGGAAGAACGATGGGCAGGAGCAGGCCACCCGGATTGAGAGGCACCCGGTGTCCGTCATAGACCGCAAACGCTTCTGAGACAATCTCAGGCATCCATTCCGATCTTTCTCCCTCCGGACGACGTCTCACCCGAAAGAGAAAGGAAGGCTCGATCTCATCCACAGACGTTGACGGCTCCTCGGCCGGTTCGGGCTTGAGGGCGAGTAGTTTTCCCTCCAGCATTCGATCAACATGAGGAGCTCCCCCCATAGCTCGCTCCAGCCGTTCGCCCGATTTAGCGAGATAAACCAACAATGCCGCCGCGTGCTCACAGTTAAGCCGGCGTGAACACTGACAATCTCCTTCAAGGTTTAATACCCCGCCTTCTCTCCAAACAGCCACGATCGGTTCAAAGGTCGCTCCGCTTTTTTCCGCAACAATACCTCGCAGCTCAACGTCTCCGGTGTCGAGCAACTCCGCCGCCACGCTGCTGATCAACCGCGCGCCCACGATTTTGCCACCAGCGACAACTACACCCGCCTCAAAGCACGACTCCCAGTGCCGCGCCTCGATCCAGGACGACAATTCTTCAACTCCAAGCGCTTCACTCACGATGCCAATCCATCACCCGAAAGGACGTATCCAGCAAGCCCTCGTAGTAAATCTTCACACACTTCTTCACTCCGATCAGAACCGTGACTGCGAATCCAGTCAACATTGGGGCCAACATCGAAACGACTCCTAACGGGAGAACAAGGAAACTGATAAAGAGAAAACTCCGCCTTTTTTAAACGCAGGGCCAATGGTAGGGTTTTCGCTAGTGTCCGATTCATAGAAGAACGGAACTTTCGTTACAAGAGTCCCAAGCAGTAAGATTTTGGCACACGATGGCTACCCGTTAACGAACCGTAGCGATTCCATCATTTCCCCTGCCATGGCGAACCAACTTCCACAGCGCACCCTGGGACGAACTGGCCTCCGCGTTTCGGCCCTCGGCTTTGGCGGCGCAGTTATTGGGGATCTGTATTCGATTATCGATGAGTCCACGGCCCTGGAAACCATCCGGACCTCGTTGGATGGCGGGGTCAACCTGCTCGACACCTCCCCGCTTTACGGACACGGTTTGTCCGAACTCCGCATCGGAGCTGCCCTGAGGCAGGTTCCGGATCGGGGATTCATTATCTCCACCAAGATTGGGCGCGTCACTGATCCCTTTTCACCCCGCAACCATTCTGAGACCGGATACTTTGGAGGTGCCCCACATGCAGTTGCTTTCGACTACAGCGGTGATGGGGTGATGCGCTCCCTTGAACAGTCGCTGCTTCGACTCGCCAGGGATCACGTCGATCTGGTTCTCGTCCACGACCTGGAACCCAGAGCCCACGGGGACCACTACGAAGCGGCATTCGAGCAAGCCATCGAAGAAGCGGTGCCCGCATTGACCCGTCTGCGTGATCAGGGAGTCATCAAGGGATATGGTATCGGAGTGAACGACGCGGACGCCGCGGAGCGTTTTGTCAGAAACTCCGATCCCGATGCCGTCCTTCTCGCAGGGCGCTATTCTCTCCTCGAGCAACCAGCCCAGAAATCTTTTCTTCCGCTCGCCGAGGAACGGAATATCGGCTTGATTCTCGGCGGCGTCTTCAACTCGGGCATTCTCGCCACCGGCCCGGTATCCGACGCGCGCTACAACTATGGCAAGGCACCTGCTGAAATCCTCGATCGGGTTAAAAAAATCGAATCGGTTTGCCTGCGACACGAGGTCCCATTGCGCACTGCCGCCCTGAAGTTCGTCTTCGGTCACCCTGCTATTAGCAGCGTCGTTCTTGGAGCAGCTCAACCATCCGAGGTCACCAGCCATTTTGACGACTTCAATAAGCCCGTACCCACCGAACTATGGACAGATCTTCAAAACAAGAAACTTATCGCTCACGACACTCCCGTACCCGTTTCCATTTGAAGTCCTGCTTCTTAGAGCCTTCCTGTCGCCCCTCAACTTTAACCACTTGCGAAACCTCCAGGAAAGTCGATACTGCCACCCCTCCAAATGGAGAATTTCCTCCTGAATGCGCGAATAGCTCAGCGGTAGAGCATCTCGTTTACACCGAGGCGGTCGGGGGTTCAAATCCCTCTTCGCGCACCATCGTCCCTCCCATAGTCCGTTGATATTCAGTGAGCCTTGCCGCCTTTGGCGCAGTATTCTACCGGAAATACCTCCCTAAACAGGCGTGATTTCCCCATATCTCCATAAACGCTACAAAAAACGCTTCTAAAATCTGAGAATTGAGCGATCTTCCGCGCCATCACAGATATGGATAAAGACAACGATACTGTAGAGCTGGAAGGAACGATTCACACCGTTCTTCCCGGAACCATGTTCCGAGTCGAGTTGGACAATGGCCACCTGGTCCTCGCGCACATTTCCGGGAAAATGCGGAAGCGATTCATCCGTCTGGTCGCCGGTGACCGCGTCAAAATCGAGATGTCTCCCTACGACACCGAGAAAGCGCGCATCGTGTATCGAGTCGACAGCCGAAGCCCCCGCCAGGCAGGTCATCCCGGGAAGCGACGCTCTCCGCGTTCCATGGCACGTCCAGGACAGCCGAAGAAGCGAGCCAAACCGAATCCGACACCACGTCGCGGCGCTGGCGGCGGCGGGAAAAAGAAGTGATCGCCTGACCGACTTCTGTCGGTTCCTACCGCAGGATGGGAATGACGAACTGTTTCGCCATCCTTGGACTCAGCGAATCCCTCATCCTCGACCCGGGGGATATCGAAGCATCGTGGCAGGCTGCCACACGAGAGGAGCATCCGGACAGTTCCCACGGAACCGACGAGCACCGTGCCGCCGCACTCAATGAGGCTCGCGCTACCCTCTCAGTGCCAGTGAATAGACTCGGGCACTGGCTACAACTGAAGCTGGGAGAGTTTGAACCCGACCGCTCTATCGATCCGGAACTGATGGACCTTTTTGCCTCCATCCATTCAGCACTAGAAGCAGCAGATTCTGTCATCTCCCGACATCAGAAATCGACCACGGCGCTGACCAAGGCACTCCTTACCAAGGAAGCCGTCAATGTTCAGCTTGCCATTCAGGAGCAAATGGCAGGGATCCACAGCTTCAAGCAGTCCATCATCAACAGTTTTCCGGAACTTGAAAAAGCAGGAGAATCCGGCGACTTCGAAGGGGCGAAGCGTAACCTCGGACAGCTCAAGTTTCTGACAAAGTGGGAGCAGCAATGCCAGTCCAGACTCCTGCCGCTGCTGGATTGCTGAAACCAAAATGAACGAAAAACTTATCATCGGAATCGATCTGGGAACGACCAATTCGCTCGTAGGGGTGGTCGATTCGGGTTTCCCTATCATTCTCGCCGATTCAGACGGGGAACGACTCACACCTTCCGTCGTGACCTATCGCGGTAATGGCCTCATTGCCACTGGTCGGGAAGCGGTTCGCCTTCAGCAATTGGAACCGGAAAGAACCGTCTCCTCGGTAAAAAGATTTATCGGGCGCCCGTATGATCATCTCTCGACCGAAGAAATCGAATCGAGCGACTACACCGTTCAACCCGGCCCCTCCGGCGGAATTAGAATCGCCTTTGATGAAGACCATTCTGTCAGTCCGGTTGAAGTCTCATCCGAGATTCTCGATCACCTCAAGCGGGTCGCTGAAGCAGCACTCGGACATGAAGTCAGCCGGGCGGTCGTTACTGTCCCCGCCTACTTCAGCAACTCTCAGCGGGAAACTACCAAAGCGGCCGCCGAAGCGGTTGGCTTAACCGTTGAGCGCATTCTCAACGAACCCACTGCCGCAGCACTCGCCTACGGACTGGACAAACTCGACGACGAGCAGACCGTCGCCGTTTACGATCTCGGTGGTGGAACCTTTGATCTTTCCATTCTCCAGATGAAGGAGGGTCTCTTCGAAGTCATCTCCACAGCCGGGGATACCCAGCTTGGCGGAGATGATCTCGACCTAGCCATCGCAACAGCCATCCAGGAACGCCTCGGTATCGATAACCTTTCCACCTCCGAATCCTCCCGGCTGCGCGCTGCCGCCCGCGAGGCCAAGGAGGCTCTCAGTTCGGCTAACACTCATACCATCCGTCTCCCCTTCTTTCGCGATACCGAAAGCTTCGAGCTCGAACTCTCTCAACATGAGGTCGAAGCCTTGATGCAGCCAGTGGTCGACAGAACCCGCTCTATCTGCCAACGCGCTTTCGCTGAAGCAGAGAACAAGGGAGCTAGTTCTATCACTCATCTTATCCTAGTGGGAGGAAGCACCCGCATCCCCCTCGTTCGGAGATGCATCGAAGAGTGGTTCGAAATCACACCAAATCTCAGCCAGCATCCTGATGAAGCGGTCGCCCTCGGCGCCGCGATCCAGGCAGGCATTCTTTGTGGTCGAGTCAGGGAGGTGCTGCTTGTAGATGTTACTCCTCTCTCCCTGGGCATTGAAACCTTCGGCGGGTTGATGAATGTCATCATTCCAAGGAACTCCACCATTCCGGCCAAGGCCGGAGAGTTGTTCACCAACGCCGTCGCCAACCAGGAATCTATGGCTATTCGCGTTCTCCAGGGCGAGCGGGAGATGGCGCGCGACAACTGGCTGCTCGGCGAAATTGATGTCCCCTTCACCCCGGGTCAGAAGGGCTCCGCTCGTGTCGGCGTTCAATTCGCCATCGACCAAAACGGCATCCTCGAAGTTCTCTCCCGAAACACTGCTACCGGGGAAGATCACGTTCTCGAAATCCGCAACTCAGCCATCGATGTCGACGACACCAGCGTCGAGCGCATGGTCAGTGAATCTATCGACCATGCCTTTGACGACATGAATGAGCGGATCTGGACAGAAGCTCACATGAAAAGCGAGGAGTTGCTGCCGGCCGTCGACAGCGCGCTCGAACTCGTTGGTGACAAGCTTCCTGACGACGAAATCGACAGCATTCGCGAGGCAGCAGCGAGAGTGAAGACCCTGCTCGAAAGCGATGTTAGGGACGCGATCGCTCTCAAGCAGGCGAACCACGCCCTCGACGAAGCCACTCAGACCCTGGCCGCCCTGCTTGTCGAGGCGGCTTTTGAATAAAGGCGTCACAAAACGTCAGGCTTGCTGTCTACTTTATATGAGCGGATCTTATCCACTCACCTCAGAGGCACCATCCATCCGGAACCAGCCGAATTTCCCCTCCCTCGTCAATGACCGCGCTCTTGAATCGACTGTCCGCCAACCCGGCCGACTGGGATCTGCGAACTTCGATTGTCAGGCAATACTACGAAGCGAGGGACTTCGACATGGCGGCGAAAATTCTCGCCCAGGCACCGAAGATCCCCAGCGAAGAAAGTTCCGTTCTGTTTGCTGCCACTGTTTTTTCCAAGGCTAATCCCTCTCACAGTCTTAGCCTTCTCGATAAGTTTAGCTCAGTTCATGGAACCACCGTGGATATCGAACGGCTGAAGGCACGAATCAGTCACTATCACAGTCCGAAAAACTCCGTTCCTCCGGCCGCCAATCGCGAGCGCTTCGCCCCAGTTCCGCCTCGTGAGGATGATACAACACCTCCGGCTACCCGGAACATCGAAGTCGTTCCTGCTGATCCAGACCACCAAGCTGATCTTGCTTACGCACCTGTTCCTGCCCGCGAAGATGATCGTCCGAGTAAGACGCCCGTCTTCTCCGAAGAGACCACGGCAAAAGAAGAGCCACTCGAACCAAAAGCAGAAGAGCTCCCATCTCCGGAGAAGAAAAAAAAGGGCCTGCTTCCCCACTCTCGCGCCGCTCCAGTCAAGCCTTCCATCGAAGACAATACCGGCTCCGCACCAGAATCCGATGCCGACCCTATCGCCGAAAGCCAGCCGGAAGATTCAAAGCCTGACCGGGCCAAAGAACATGAAGATCCCGTTGGCTCGGAAGACGTGGACCATGAGGTAAAGTCGGACGACAAGACAGGAAACGATAGCGAGGAAGAAAAGCACGGGCGTCCCGATGCTCCTGAACTTCACAAAACGCAAGAGAGTGATTCAGGGGTCGAAACTGAATCGGGTGTTCACATTTTTGTCTCCGGCGGTGAGGCCGTTCACCCAACTGACAAAGAGGACGATCGCGATGAGAGGATCAAAGCGCTCGTCGCCGCCGTCGTCGTGCACCTTGTTTTCCTGATCATCTTCGCTTTTTCGGCGGTCAGTTCACCACCACCAACCCCACCGCAAATCGTGGCCTCTGCGCCTGCCGAACAACAACAGAAACCCGATGCCACGACCCTCGAAAGGAAAGCCGCCAAGAATACCGACACGCAGGCAGTTGCCACGCCGACCATCGCCGCATCAGCCTTCTCAAGCTTCGCAATTCCTGACAATCTCAACATCGACGTCAATGTCGACATGTCCGCAATTTCGGACAACAACGCCAACTTCACGAATTCGATGCCGGGTTTTGGCGGTATGAAAGGCGTTCCAGCTTCAATGCGTTCGCGTTGCACTGCCACTCAGCGCATGAGCCGACTAAGGGAAAACGGCGGAGACGAAAAGGCAGAGGATGCCGTCGTTAAAGGACTCATCTTCTTGGCCAGCAAGCAGGACAAAAAGACCGGAGCGATTGGCACTGAATACACGGTCGGCATGACCGGTCTATCACTGCTTGCCTTCCTCGGGCATTGCGAAACTCCGGAATCTCTCAAGTTCGGAGACACAGTCGTCAAGGCGACCCTGTTCCTGATGAACACCGCCATGGAGAACAATGGTCGGATGACCAACGGCGAACCGGGCGACCCTGCCACCTACGAGCACGCTATCGCAACCTACGCGCTTTGTGAACTTCACACCATGACCAGGGCCTCTGGCCGTGAGATTCCGCGCCTCGGCTCAGTCATTCGTAAAGCCGTCGGCATCATCGTCAATTCCCAACATCGCGATGGAGGTTGGCCCTACGGATTCACCGGCGAGGGCCTCGAAGACCTTTCGGTTTCGGGTTGGCAGATTCAGGCATTAAAGGCCGCTCACAATACAGGCGAACGAATCCCGGGCGTCGAGCAAGCCCTGAATACAGCAGTTAACAACTACCTGCCACGCATTCAGGACAGCCAGGGCGCTTTCAAATACAACCCCGGCGATCCGGCGGGACGTGACTCTCTCACCAGCGCGGCCTTGCTGGGCATGAAAATGTGGAACGGCAGCGACAAATCCGAATATTACAGAGGCCTACGCTACCTGACCAATCGCTATCTCAATCCTTCGCCGGGAGGCAACTACTACACCCCGTATTACAATACCCAACTCTTCTTCCTTGAGGGAGGTGAGGCCTGGGAAAACTACAACATCAAGTTTCAGCCCCTACTGTTGGCAGCTCAGAATCCCGACGGCTCCTGGCTGGGAACAGGCCCCCGAAGAGACGATCGCATCATGAATACGGCCTGGGCTGTGCTGATGCTGGAAGTGTATTACCGCTACCTCCCCACCACCGACAAGGTTGACCTGCGGACAGGTCGCTGAACAAGGCGCATTTGGACTTGTCTTTAAAATTCGTTCCCTGCTAACTTTCTCCTTCCCCCGAAGCTCCCCCGGAAGACAAAGGCTGGTTGAACGAAAATGCACGCACCCACCGACAACGCAGACGAATGGTATATTAGTCAACTGAGAGCCAATCCCAGCGACTGGCACCTTCGCTGTCTCGTCACTCAACGACTCTATGAGTGCGGCGATTACTCCAAAGCCGCGCTTCTGATGTCTGAAGCTCCTGATATCCCGGGGGATGAGGAAAGCATCATTTTTGCTGCCACTATTCTTGGAGTCGAGACTCCACTCACCGGCATTGCAATCCTCAAAGGCTATCAGGCCGCAAGCGCGAGTTCGCCGGCCATTGACGAGTTGCAGCAGCATCTCAACGATCTCAAGAGTGGGCAGACCACTGAATTTCCAGCCACTCCCGAGACCAACGCGGTCAAGGTAATGCCGAAGCCCAAGAGACTGGGACAGACGGATGTCGTCGAGGGGGATCAGGAACCAACTCCCGAAATCGCTCCGGCGGCAACACCTGCGCTAGAAATCACGGGCCCTTATCCCACTGACCATAATGATACCGAGAACGAAGTCCCCGACCACGAAGGAGAATACTTTCACGCGGCGGTTGTCGAAGATGAGGCATACCACGGTCGTTCCTTCATCGTCGGAGAAGGCGAAGCCGTGCAGGTGGCAGACCGCGAGTCACAAGCCAAGGCAAAAATGGGTTCGGTGCTGGTCGCAGCCATCGTCCATGTCGTTTTGATCCTCATTCTCATGTTTGTTATCGTGGCAACGCCACCACCGACGCCTCCGCAAATCACGATCTCTTCTCTCGCCAACACTGAGGAAGTCACGATTGAGAATCAAACGCTGGTGCAGAACACTCAAAAGACAGCGACCGCCGCCCCTGCTACTCAACCAGTCATCACGAGCGCAGCTTTTTCCAACGTGATTGTGTCCGACAACTTTGAAATGGATGCGGACCTTTCTATGATCTCCATGTCCGACAACGACGTCGGTTTTGGCATCTCAATGAGCGGATTCGGTGGTCCCTCCAACATGGGCGCAATTCCCGCAGGCATGCGTTCCCGCTGCTCCCTGTCCGAACGCATGCGGCTGCTCCGCGAAATGGGTGGAGAAGATCGCGCAGAGCGAGCGGTTAGGAACGGACTCCGCTACCTCACTTCTCAACAGGATCGCGAGACCGGGGCCATCGGCAAGACCTACACTGTCGCAATGACCGGCCTCTCACTTCTTGCCTACCTTGGCCACTGCGAAACACCCGAGTCTCCGAAATTCGGAGATGCGGTGGTCAAGGCAGCCATGTTTCTGATTGAAACTGCCAATGATAATCGAGGCTTGATGACAAATGGCAAAAGCGGCCACCACGAGGCCTACGAACATGCCATCGCCACCTATGCCCTCTCTGAGCTCTTTACGATGACCAAGGAAAGCGGGCGCGAGATTCCTCGTCTAGGATCCGTCATCAAGAAGTCAGCAGGAATTATCATCGATTACCAGACGGGTAACGGCGGATGGCCCTACCTGGGCAGGGAAAACGGAAAAGACGATCTATCGGTGTCTGGCTGGAATATCCAGGCGCTCAAAGCCGCCTACAACACCGGAGTCGGTATCCCGGGTATCGAACGAGCTCTCGACGGCGCTACCGAGGATTATCTGCCCGCCACCCAGGATGAGAAAGGAGCCTTCAAGTATAATATCAGCCAACCTGAGGGCCGACAGTCTCTCACCGCCGCCGCCCTCCTCGGCATGCAGATCTGGAAAGGCTACAAAAGCGATTCCTACAACAAGGGATACAATTGGCTGAAAGGGCGGTTGAAGAATCCGGGGCTAACCGGGGGTTCTCACGGCCTCTACGAACCCTACTACAACACCCAGGTCTTCTTCATGGAAGGTGGTAAGGACTGGGAAGCTTATAATTCCATCTTTCAGCCCAGGCTTCTCGACGCTCAGAACGAGGACGGCTCGTGGATGGGCGACGGCAATCGTGAGGACTACCGCATCATGAACACTTCCTGGGCCATTCTCATGCTCGAGGTTTACTACCGCTACCTCCCCACCACGGACAAGATCGACATGATCAAGGGAGAATAGCGAGCCGGATGCGCTATCTGTAAAAAAAGCGCCCGGTCAATCGTCGAAGATTTCAGCTTTGCGGCCAAAAGTGCCCCTTTCAAAGAGGCGTCACCGTGCGTAAACTATGGCATGGCCGGTGAAGTCATTGAAAAAAACTTCCAGATCACTCAACTAGCGGAGCTGGATCCGACTCCCTGTCCCTGCGGGCAATCGAGACGCGCTTTCATGAACGACGAAAATACGGTAGCCTCAATGCATCTCGTTGAAATTAAGCAGGATAGCGAACTCCACTTTCACAAACAGATGACGGAACTTTACTACATTCTCGAAGGCGAAGGCCATATCGAGCTCGATGGCGAGATTCACCCCCTCACCCCGGGAACAGCTGTCCTGATCAAGCCCGGCTGCCGGCACCGCGCCTTCGGGTCAAATTTGAAGATTTTAAACATCCCCGTTCCGAAGTTTGACCCCGCAGACGAATACCACGCCTGAACCTTTACCCTCCTATTCTCATGGAATTCAGCCCTATCGAGGAAATCATCGCCGACATCAAGGCCGGCAAACTCGTCATCATTGTGGATGACAAGGACCGCGAAAACGAAGGCGATCTGATCTGTGCCGCGGAAAAGATCACCCCGGACATGATTAACTTCATGGCCACCCACGGGCGCGGTCTGATCTGCGCACCAATTCTGCCAGAGGCTACCGAGCGACTTGGCCTGCCCCTAATGGTACGCCGCAATAACGAGTCACACGGAACCAATTTCACGGTGGCCGTCGACGCCGCTTCCGGGATCACTACCGGCATCAGTTCCGCCGACCGCGCCAAGACCGTGGAAATCCTGGCTAATCCACTCTCCGAGCCGGCAGACTTGGTTCGTCCCGGACACATCCTGCCCTTACAGGCGATGGAGGAAGGCGTTCTTCGCCGAGCCGGTCACACCGAAGCAGCGGTCGATCTTGCCCGCCTCGCCGACCAGCAACCGGCCGGAGTCATTTGCGAGATTCTCAACGCCGACGGCACTATGGCCCGTCTTCCCCAGCTCACCAAATTTGCCGAAAAACACGGCCTCAAGATTGGAACAATCGCCTCCCTGATCGAGTTCCGCCGACGCGAGGAGAAACTGATTGAGCGAATCGAGACCATCAAAATGCCGACCGACTTCGGCACCTTCGATCTCGTCCACTATTCCAGTCGAATCAATCCGGCCGAAGAACACCTTGCCCTGGTCAAAGGTGAGATTGATCCCGCCAAGCCAACCCTCGTCCGCGTCCACAGCGAATGCCTCACTGGCGACGTGTTTGGTTCCCGTCGCTGCGATTGCGGCAGCCAACTTCACAGCGCCCTCGTCCAAATCGAAGAAGCCGGTAAGGGTGTCCTCGTCTACATGCGCCAGGAAGGCCGGGGCATTGGCCTCGCAAACAAGGTCCGGGCCTACAAACTCCAGGAAGAAGGTTTCGACACAGTGGAAGCCAACGAACGCCTCGGCTTCGGCTCCGATCTGCGGGACTACGGTATGGGTGCCCAGATCCTTTACGATCTAGGAGTGCGCAAGATCCGCCTCCTCACTAACAATCCCCGGAAAGTGGTTGGGCTCGACGGCCACCAGCTCAAGATTGTCGAAAAAGTTCCCATCAAGATCACTCCCAACCCTCACAACGAGGAGTATCTGAAGACGAAGCGGGACAAACTTGGTCACATCCTCTAAATCCCACCTTAAAATGTCAAAGTCCGCCGCGGAAACACCTGAAGCTACCAAGCAGGCCGGCACCGTTGCCATCGTCGCGAGTCGCTACAACAGCAAGTACACCGACGCCCTCGTAAAGTCCGCCAGCGAAACCCTTGCTGCACTGGCACCGGATCTCGAAGTCGAGGTGACTCGCGTTCCCGGTGCTTTCGAAATTCCCGTTTTGGTTGAGGCTGTCGCCTGCAAAGATGTCCAGCCCCTAGCCATTCTTGCTCTCGGAGTTATCATTCGCGGGTCCACCGCTCACGCTGACCTCATTGCCCAGTCCATCACCCAGTCGCTCCAGAAGACCGGCGTGTCCCATCTCATCCCGGTGATCCACGAAGTGCTTCTCGTAGAAAATACCGAGCAGGCTGAAGCTCGATCGATTGGCGACGAACTCAACCGCGGCCGCGAAGCGGCTGAAGCGGCAGTTGCCATGATTGATGTCATGGCCGATGTCCTCTGACATGAGCGACAACATCGTTTTTCTCGACCGCGATACCACCGACCGCGGTGACCTTGACCTTTCAGGACTCGAGTCTCTCGGGCAACTGGTCTACCACGGCATCACCGCCCCCGGCGAAGTCAGCGAACGTATCGCCGGCGCCAACATTGTCCTAACCAACAAGGTGGAAATCAGCGGGGCCGAAATGGATGCTGCTCACAATCTCAAGCTCATCCAGATCGCGGCCACCGGCGTCAACAACGTGGATCTCGATGCCGCGCGGGAACGCAACCTTGCTGTGTGCAATGTCAGTGGTTACAGCACTGAGTCGGTGGCTCAGCATGTGTTCGCCTCTCTCCTGAACCTGGAGACGAATGTCAACCGCTTCGCAGCTGAGCCCGAAGAGTGGGCGAAGTCACCCATCTTTACGCGGCTCGATTACCCGATTAACGAACTGTCAGGCAAAACGCTCGGAATCGTTGGCCTCGGGACGATCGGCAAAGCGGTCGCCCGCATCGGCAAGGCCTTCGGAATGAATATCATTGCCTTTGCCCGCGAAGGCGGAAGCACCGGCGCCATCCCCCGCCTACCGGCGAAAGAATTTTTTGCGGTCTCTGACGTCGTCACCCTGCATTGCCCGCTCACCCTGAAGACCCATCACTTCATCAATGCCGAATCACTCAGGATGATGAAAGACTCCGCTATCCTCATCAACACGGGTCGAGGTGACCTCGTCAACGAACCGGACCTCGTCGTCGCCCTTCAAAGCGGAGCCATCCGCGCGGCCGCCATCGACGTGCTCACTCCCGAGCCGCCGCCAGCCGATCATCCCTTGATTGCCGCGAACCTGGACAACCTGTTCATTACTCCTCATACCGCTTGGAGTGCTCTCGAAGCGCGACAGCGACTCGTGAACAGCATCGTTGAAAATATTGAAGCCTTTCGCAACGGCGAAAAATTAAACCGAGTGGTTTGAACAAGGTCAGGTCGGGAACCTAACCCTGTTGAGTCGAACAACTACTCCTCCACCGGAGTTGCGCGGAACGGCACCGCCGCGGGTGGTGCAGGCGTTTCCAGCGCTGCTTCAGGGGCAACGGGCGCCTCTGGAGTCTCGGAGGTCTCTGTGGCTGTACTTTCCTCTCCCTCCCCAGAAGCAGAAAGCGACGGCATGTTTCCGAGAATCCCTTTGATCAATCCTTGAATTTCAGGAGTCGCGTTTTCATCTCCGACGAATTCCTGGAGCTGCTCAGAAATCATCTTTGCCACACCCTCTTCGCCCTCGATGAGCCCCTTGAGTTGATCGAGTGTTTCAGGGGAAGTCCCCAGCATAGAGCTCAATTCTTCAGCAGCGAACTCCACCGGGAAATTCTTCAGCGTGATCTCGGGCTCCCAGAGAGGCCCCTCTCCGGTGATAACGACCTGCTTACCTTCCAGGCTAGTGCCGGTGACGACCGCCGGGTCCATGCTGGCTGTTGCTGTGAAATCGGTAGTCTGGGGTTTCAGCTTCACACTTCCGTTCACAAGTACCTTGGCACCAACTTGGGTGATTGCTAAATCGTTTGTCAGGAGAATCCCAGACTCAACAATGTAGGATCCCGAGAGGGTATCTCCTTTTCTCACGCCGAACGCCGGAATCACTTTGCCAAGGAAATCCTGAATCTTTCCAATGACCGGGAATGCTGTCAGCTTGGCCTCCCTAACGAGGATGGACCCTCCCCCTCGAACGCTAGCGAGATCAGCATTTCCGGAACCGCGGAACTCTAAATCCGCCTCCCCGCCCATCCCAAGGCTGTCCACTTCGAAAATCTTGGCGAACGAGCTCAGTGGTAGGTCCGTCAGGGTGAGCGTGCTAATACTGAAAGGATAATTATCTGAGGCAAGCCGCACTGTTCCGCCGACAGCAAGATCCCCATCGAGCACACGACAGGAGGTATCCTCGACTGTAATGACCCCTCCCGAGAATTTAATGAAGCTCTTGATTCGGGAAACCGGAAACTCTCGGGAATCCTTCGTGTAGACGATCCCGAGCAGATGATCATAGCTCACTTCAACTTCTGAGTTAACCACATCTGCCAGAGGAATCGATCCACTCAGTTCAATCATGGGGGCATCGCGAACCTCAACTGACTTCAGCTTGTCGGCCATTCCCGCATCGAAGGAAGACAACAGGGCAATCAGGTCGACGTCAGACTCGGTATTTTCGAGTTCGAGAACTTTGCTGACGAGGTCCAGAGAGGCCACTCCGCTGAGGGTTCCTTCACCGTGGTCGATCTGGAAGGAATAGACTTCCAGCGAATTAGCAGGCGCATCGTAGCTGAACGTGGCGCTGGCCCTTTTAAGCGGTACTCCATGCCAGACGAAATCCGAGCCATTGAGTGAACCGCTGAGAATCAATGATTTGGCAGACCCATCAGAAGAAAATCTCACATCCAGCCTCGGTGGCTTCCCGTTGGCTTGGACGTCCAGCCAAGGCCGGATCTTTTCAATCATCGCAAAATCCAGTGGCAAAACAAAAGCTTCACTGTCACTGACAACAGCGGTATTTTGACCACCAGTGGAGTCACGCACAGGATTTGTGATATCACCCGAGGCTCGAACCAAGAGGCCACCGAAACGACCGTCAAATCGTTCAAGGTCGACTTTACCGGGAGACACCAAAACTTCAGCATCGATCTCTTTAATCTGAGCTACCTGATTTCCATCGTGGAAGAATGACAAAGTTGAATCCTGAAACGAAAATTCTCCGGCATCAAAGCTCGTCCTGCCTTTGATCAGCCCGACTATATCGACATTAATCCCGAGATCAGAGAGCTTCATCTGCGGCACCTGCCTCGCCTCGGACTGGAACAACGTCACTTCTTTCAAGACGAGACCACGCGGGAATTGATACTCCCATCTTTCAAAGTCCACGTAGATCCCCCTCTTATCCAGCTCCGCTTGAGCCACCATTGTAATTTCAGGCTCGAGTAAATCCAGCTTGGTCCAGCCAATGAATCCGACCACGGCAACAGCAAGAAAAATAGGCAGAGTCAGAATAAAAAAGAGCGTTGCGAACATTGTCCAGCAACCGGCCTTCTTTTTCTTGGGCGCTTCAACCCGCTGATCCGATGACGGATTGGCAATCACCCCACCAAGACCAAGATCAGGTGACTCATCTCCGTCCTCTATATCTTTGTCCTTTTCCTCCGACTCATTTTTTAGGGTCGCCACATCCTTAAGATCTACCTTGAGAGTTTTTCCATCCTTGTTCTTTTTGCCGGATGACTTCTCGGTTTTCTCATCTGTCGCTTTAAGTTCATGAGAGGAGTCTTCACCCTCTCCGCCGCTTTTATCGCCTTTGTGCCTTTTGCCCTCGTCTTCACCGGAGTAATCTTCGCCGGAACTCTTATTAGAAGATGCCTCTTCGTCTTCATCCTTCTCCCAGGGCATAAGCTCTTTTGAAGAATCTTCTTCGTCCGGCTCCTCTGCCTTTTCACTCTCTGATTCTCCACCAGAGTCTTCGCTCTCCTCCGCAAGCTCGTCAGACTGCTCAGTCACGGCCTCTTCTATAACTTTGGCTCTCTTTTCCGAATCCTCATCAGTTTCCTTTTCGTTGTCTACGACTTCTTCGGCCTCTTTCGCAGCCTCAGCCTTTTCCGCTTCGGCTGCGGCACGCTTGTTCGGAGTCACCTTTCGGTTTCCCTTCCCTTCGCGTTGGTAAGAGTCAGAATTGTCCCACCAGCGATCCGAACGATCGAGTTGATCCCCGGCCTCACGATCTATCGTCAATTCCTCACCCTCTGGAGTATTGGGCAGCTCCAATTCCCGGTCATCATCGCGGCGTCCTTCGGTTTCGTTACCACTTGCCTTGTCGCTCATTGGTCTGTTAAACAATTCGAGTGCCTCTACTTTCGATGCATCATCATGATACGCAAATATATCCTAATCTTTCAGGTTGCCGCATTACTTGGACTCATAGAATTATCACAGGCACAGGATTCAGTGAATTTTCCGACAATTGGCGAGATCATAAAATTGGATGATTCGTTAGAACAACTCATTGATCTTGCGGCTGATATCGAAGTTCTTTCTTCCGGCTTTCTCTGGTCAGAGGGCCCTGTCTGGGTTCCTGAGAAGGAGCATCCGCATGGTGGTTACCTTCTTTTTTCCGACATTCCCAACAATCGGGTGGTGCGCTGGGACGAAGGAAAAGGGGCTGAGACCTGGCTCAAGCCATCAGGCTATACCGGAGCAGAACCTTACGGAGGGGAACCGGGCTGCAACGGCCTCCTCCTCAATGCTGAGGGACAACTCATTTCTTGCGAACATGGCGACCGCAGGCTGTCCGTTCTGACCAAGGGTGGTGGCAAGCGCACGCTCGTAGACAACTACCAGGGTAAACGCCTCAACAGTCCTAACGACGTCTGTCTCGGCTCTGACGGTAAGACCCTCTACTTCACGGACCCTCCCTACGGACTCCCGAAACGATGGGACGACCCCCGTCGTGAACTCGAATTTTGCGGTGTTTATCGTCTCAGTCACGACGGAGAAATTACCCTCCTCACCACGGAGATGACTCGTCCTAACGGAATAGCTTTTTCTCCTGATTTCGATACACTCTATGTGGCCCAGTCTGATCCTGAGGCCGCCCTCTGGAAGTCGTTTCCCGTGAAGGAGGATGGAACGATTGGCGAAGGCACCGTCTTTCACGATGCCACCGAAGCTTTCAAAGAAGGCCTCCCCGGTTTGCCCGATGGATTGAAATTAGATGAGCAAGGTAATCTCTGGGCGACCGGCCCGGGCGGTGTCTATATTTTTGCTCCGAACGGAAAACTTCTCGGGCGAATCTCCACTGGAGAAAGAACCGCGAATTGCGCCTGGGGCAATGATGGCACCGTCCTTTACATGACTGCAGATACCTACCTCTGTCGTATAAAAACAAAGATCAAGGGCGCCGGTTGGTAGGCGCTGTCTGCCATGACAAAATGGAGCTGTAACATCGATCCTCGAGGACGCATCATTCGCGGCCTGCTCGGCATAATTGCCCTGGCATCAGGAATCCACCTACTCATCAGGACCGACAGCGCTTTCTGGTCGACCGGGCTTTGCACGCTCGGTGCCTTTGCTCTCTTTGAAGCTGTCAAAGGCTGGTGCGCACTTCGCGCACTCGGGGTCAAACTGCCCTTTTGACATGGGACCTCTCCACTTGCGGGAACGTAGGGTCTCTGGCACCTTATCGGATGCTCCGCCTTCGGCATTTTTTCCTCGTCACCGTTCTGCTGGGACACACCCAGCTTCCCCGTGCCGAAGTCGAGGTCGCAAATGGTCTGACCTCAAGACCGGCTGTGGATAAAGGGTTGCTGGCTCACCCCTTTGCTGCCGCTCTTGATCACCGTGGCCGCCTCTTTGTAAGCGACAGCGAAGGCATCAAAAGACTTGAGGACAGCAATCTCGACGGAGTCTTCGATACCTCAACTCTCGTAACCCACGAACTCACCGAAGCTCAGGGAATTCTATGGGTGGACGATTCTCTCTACATTCTTTCCCCCCCATCCCTGTGGAAGTTTACCGACACCAACGGCGATGCCATCATTGAAGAATGCGAAGAGCTGGCCTCCGGTTTCGCGGAACTCTCCGAAGCGACCGGCGCACATGGCCCGTTTCTTCACCCGAACGGTCGCATCTACTGGACCCAACCCCGGGCGCGTTTCGAAATTCCCGACAGCGACACCGACCAGATCATGTTCTCAGGAGAAAGCGCGCGGATCTGGTTCTGTCAAATTACCGGAAGTGATCTCGACTTCTTTGCCGGCGGCGGCATAGATGCACTCTCGGAACTCGACTTCACCGATTGTGGCGAAATACTCGGGGTCAGCAACGGCTTCTATGGTCGCCCCCGCGGCGATGCACTCGCCCATTGGATTTATCGCGGTGCTTATCCGCGTCGGGACAAGACCCGGGCGCTCGCCGAACATGCCCGCACCGGCGATCTGCTTCCGGGGATGCATAACTTTGGGTCTACCGGGGTGAGCGGTTTCCTGCGCTACCGTAGCGGCCAACTCGAGCGCAACTGGACCGACCAGTGGTTCACCACTCATCTCGATGAACCCCGGGTCACACGAACGCGAATGAACCCCAACGCTTCGTCCTTTGAGGCTGCGGAAACGGAGACCGTTTTCCGCCTCGAGAGCGCTGTTTCCCGCTTCACCGATCTGATTGAAGACCACAACGGCGACCTGCTGGTCATTGATAGCGGCACGCCGGCCACCGCGGATGATTCTGCCAGGGGAAGGGCGCTCCCTTTCTCAAACGGAACGATTCATCGTATTTTCAGGGAAGGCATCGCTTACCAACCACCGGCCCACCCCGACTGGGATCAACTCAATGCCGAGGACGTGGCCAATCTTCTCTTCGCCGAGGAACACTGGGTTCGCGCCAAGGCCATCACCGAACTCGCGGTTCGTGGCGCCCCTGCTATTCCGGAACTTCGCGACATCCTGATGCGGTCCAGTGTTCCCGAAAGCGTTCGCCAGAATGCGGTTTGGGCTCTCGCCCGAATGAAGTTTTCCGGATCTACCGACTTGATCTACGACGCTCTTACCGACCCCAGCCCCAATGTTCGACAGGCTGCTTGCAATGCCATGAGTGTCACCCGCACCTGGCAGCAGGTCGCCGCCAACCAGCCGGCTGAACGGAACATTGAACTGGAAAGAAACCGAACCATCTCCGGTGCCCTCGCTCACATTTTGCGCTCAGACGAGCCCGCCGTGGCGCGCAGTGCCGCAGTTGCACTTGGGCGCATGGGGGAATTCCGCGCGATCGGCGCCATCCTCGGTCGTCTCGGGCGAACCGAAAACGATCGCTTCCTCGGGCATTCGCTCATCTACGCACTCATTGAGATCGACGACTATGAGACCACTCACGCGGCGCTTGACTCGGAAAACCCGAGAGTTCTCAACGGAGTCGTCTGGGCACTTGAAGAAATGCCCTCGTCTCAGATCGAGATTCTTGATGTCCTACCCCTGCTGGAAATTCAGGACACCCAATTGCGGGAATCACTCGTCGCGATCACCGCAAACCATCCGAACTGGGACGCCGGCCTCGCCAACCGATTTTTCGAGTGGGCCGACGCCCTCAATGAGCATCGAGTCACGACTCTCGAACTTCTCATGCCCGGGATGATCGCTTCGCCCCCGATCAACGATTTCATCACTGCGATGGCCGAATCCGATCAGGCGGACAAACGATCTCTCGCTCTCAGCCTGATCAACCTTTCTCCCAAGACAGCATTGAATCCGGCGTGGATGGATTTGTTCCTGTCGGCTCTGAACCCGCAAGCGTCTCCCCGCGACCTTGAAAATGCTCTCGGCATCGCAGCCAGGTATCCGGGCAATGGCTTTAAACAGGCTCTCGAAGTAGTCAGCAAATCCGATGAAATCAGCCCCCGGTTCAAAGCCGATGCGGCTTCTATCCTGGAGATGATCTCCGCAGCTTCAGCCCTACGCGTGGCGCAGCCTCTGCCTGAGTCCAGCGAGGACAAGGCACCCTGATTGACTCCCGTTCTCTTGCGACAAAACCCCATTGCGCTTCACATCAGCAAAGCGTACAAATCCCGCGGCAGTTCTGCGACTCAGCACGCTGCTTTCTCATCATCCCAAGTCACTTTCACTCACTTTGAGCACGCAGGAAAAAACTGTTTCAGCCGACGTCGCCAACGAAATCGATCGGCGCCGCACTTTCGCAATCATTTCCCACCCGGATGCCGGTAAAACAACGCTGACGGAAAAGCTTCTGCTCTACGGAGGTGCAATTCACCTGGCGGGAAGCGTCACGGCGCGCAAGAACCAGAACTCCACCGCCAGTGACTGGATGGAGATGGAAAAAGAGCGGGGTATCTCCGTGTCTTCCACCGTGCTCCAGTTTGAGTATGACGGAGCCTGCGTCAACCTGCTCGACACTCCAGGTCACCACGATTTCTCTGAAGACACCTACCGCGTGCTCTCCGCCGTTGACTCAGCCGTCATGGTGATTGATGCCGGTAAAGGTATTGAGGCCCAGACCTTGAAGCTCTTCGAAGTCTGCCGAAAACGAGGCGTTCCGATCTTCGTGTTCATTAACAAAATGGACCGTCCTTCCCGCCCGCCGCTTGAACTGATCGACGAACTCGAGCGTGTCCTTGGACTCCCGCCCGTGCCCCTAAATTGGCCGCTTGGTGATGGACCGCGCTTTCGAGGAATCTTTGACCGCGAGAAGAACGCTGTAAATCTCTTTGAGCGCACTCCCCACGGAGCGTTCAAATCGCCGCTCGCCGTGGCCGGCATCGAGGATGAGGCCGTCAAAAATGAGGTCGACTCCGAGATTTACGATGCTGCCGTGCAGGAAATCGATCTTCTCGATGGCGTTACCGAAGAACTTGATCTAGCAAAGGTGCTTGAAGGCCAGCAGATGCCTATCTTCTTCGGCAGTGCGATGAACAATTTCGGCGTCGAGCTGATGCTTCAGCGCTTCCTCGAACTCGCCCCCAAGCCTGCAGCGCGTGAGTCCAAAGGTGACCCCGTCAGCCCCCACCACGACGCCTTCTCCGGTTTCGTGTTTAAGATCCAGGCAAACATGAACCCGCGTCACCGCGACCGGGCTGTATTCATCCGTATTGTTTCGGGTGTCTTCGAACGCGACATGCAGGTCAACGACGTTCGCACCGGCAAAAAAGTCCGGCTCGGCAACGCCCAAAAGTTGTTTGGTCAGGATCGGGAAACGCTCGACCTTGCCTACGCCGGCGACATCCTCGCCCTTGTCGGCAACTACGACTTCCTTATTGGCGACACCGTCACCAGCAACAACGAGCTGATCTACGACGAAATGCCGCGCTTCAAACCGGAGTGCTTTTCCTATCTCTTCAACAACGATACCGCCAACATCAAGCGCTACCGCGCCGGTCTCGAGCAGCTGCTCAAGGAGGGCGTTGCCCAGGCCTACGATGTCCACGGAAGTGCCCAGCGTGTTCCCCTGCTCGGAGCTGTCGGCCCCCTTCAGTTTGAAGTCTTCAAGGCACGCCTCGAAAACGAATACAACGTCGACTGCCGCCTCGAGAGTTCTCCCTGGTCCGTGGCCCAGTGGATTCGCCCGAAGGATCCGGTTCCCAACGCCAACACTCGCGATTCGCCCGATGTCACCATGCCATCGGGCTGCTCCCTCGCCCGTGACGAAGAAGACCAGTGGATCGTTTTGCTTCCGGCTGCGTATCTTGTGAGTATCCTGCACGACCGGAACGAAGCCTTCGAGTTCAGCGACTCTCCGTTTCCTTCGCCGGTGCACGATTGATGCATGATGACTACTGCGATCCTCTCCATCCTTGCCCTGCTCAGCATCGGAGGAGGCATCGGCTGGGTCCGGGGAAAAAAGCAAAAACGCCGCGCCTATCTCCTCGCCAAGCCGCTGCCTGACGAGTGGCAGGAAATCATCGGTATGGATTTTATCCGCTACCGCGGACTTCCCGAGGAACTGCGCCGTTCTCTCGATGGAAATATCCAGGTTCTCATGGCGGAGAAATACTTCGAGCCATGCGGTGGCCTCGAAGAGGTCAGTCTGCGAATGAAACTTCTCATCTGTGCGCAGGCGGGCCTTTTGCTGATCCGCCTCAAACAGCACGGGTTTTACCGAAAGCTGAAGTCCATCCTTGTTTATCCTGGCGCCTTTCAGGACAGTGGACGCCGGCGTTTCGGCCTTCACGAGGAGGAAGCCGACTCGACCATGCTGGGCGAATCCTGGTCGACCGGGTCGGTCATTCTCTCGTGGGAAAGCATCCTCGCCGGCGCCCGCAATGCCGATGACGGAATGAATGTCGTCATTCATGAATTCGCCCATCAACTCGACCAGGTCGACGGCGCCGCCAACGGAGTTCCGATTCTTCAGCAACCTTCTGCTTATCGGCGATGGGCCAAGGTCTTTCTTCGCAACTACGACGAACTCGTCGGGGAGGTTGAGAGTGGCGAAGGGCGACGATCACTCATTGATCCCTACGGAGCCACCAATCCTGCCGAGTTTTTTGCCGTCGCTTCCGAAACTTTTTACGAAGAAGCCCGGCAGCTCAAAATGAAGCAGCCCGATCTCTACAATGAACTGGAGGGCTTTTACGGCGTCGACCCCGCGAACTGGGAACGCGTTTAGTCCTACTCCAAAAGAGCAGCCTGACTCTCTTCGGAAAGATTTGCGATAGGGTAGCGATAAACCTGACCATTCGCCAGTTTCAGGAGAGCGACTTCACCTTCGACACGGAGCAAAGTTGCCATGATCGTCTTTCCTTCGGTATTGGCCCATTCGCGAGGCTTGGCTCGCTTGGGAAGTCCGTCTGCTTTCTCATCCATCTTGCCA
>PKCI01000021.1 GCA_002862135.1 Verrucomicrobiota bacterium
GTTCAAGTCGTATTCGGAATGCAGACAGCCCCTCCCGGAGAGGCCGTTTGGGGGGACAAGTTAACCGTAGCGCCCTGTCCTCAGAAAGTGGAAACAGTTCGTTTCGATCTGGAATTTCATGCCTGGCCGGTTCCGGAAGCAGAGGGTGAAGCCTTGCACTGTTTCTGGATATTCAGTCGCGATCTTTGGAAGTCCGAAACGATGGGACGCTGGACCCAAAACTTCAAAACGCTACTCGAGGGACTGATCGCCGAGCCATCGCTTCCAATCAGGGAGGTTCCCTGGATCAATTTGGAAGAGGAACAGCAGTTGTTGGAGTTTGGCCAACGAAGATCACACCGTCCCCACAAAACCATCAGCGAATTGTTTGCTTCTACCGTTGCGGAGCATCTCCACCAGCCTGCCCTATGTTTCGGCGATGACTCCTGGTCCTATGAGGTATTGTCCAATCGTTCCGCGCAAATCGCATCTCGCCTTACAGAGTTGGGAGTGAGGAAAGGTTCTGTTGTGGCTTTTTACCTCCCGCGGGGATTTGAAGCTATTGCCACTATTTTTGGTATTCTCCAGATCGGTGGCGTCTACTTGCCACTAGACCGACGATTGCCTAATCGGCGTCTTTCTCAGATGCTGGAAAGCGCCGGAGTAGAGATTATCGTGACCCTAACAGATTGGGCCGGGCAACTTCTGGTCGAAGATCGGAACAATAGACATCTTTTCATCGATGATGATGATTCTTTGGCCCAGGAAGCCGAAGACCGACTCGAAAGCACTGCCAATGGGCCGGTTGGTTTAAATATTGAACAAGAGGACCCCGCCTACATCATGTTCACCTCCGGCTCAACCGGGATTCCCAAGGCTGTCGTGGTTCCACACGAGGCCGTTATCCGCCTCGCATTTGGGCTCGAAGACTTTGTTTCACTGGGACCGGATACACGAATGCTCCATCTTTCGAACCTCGGGTTCGATGCAGCCACGTTCGAAATCTTTGGGGCCCTGCTTCATGGTGGTAAAGTAGTCATTGTCGGGGAAGATCCTCCCTCCTTAAGCGAATTGTCGCGAAATGTATGTGAAAACGGGGAAATTACGACCTTCCTGACCTCGGCCCTATTCGACGAAGTTGTCGATCGTAGCCCCGAGATATTGGCTGCTTGCCGCGAAGTTCTTGTAGGTGGGGAACAGGTTTCAGTGGATCATATGAAGCGGGCCATGAAACTTGCCCCCGGGACGCGCCTTATCAACGTGTATGGACCAACCGAAACAACAACTTTTGCCACGGCTCATACAGTCACAGAGGCTTCTTTCGAAATGTGTGCAAGCGTCCCGATCGGTAAACCGATTGGAAATACATCGACCTTTGTTCTGGATGAAAATATGCGCCACGTGCCGATGGGCATTCCCGGTGAGCTCTATATTGGGGGAAGCGGGTTGGCTCTCGGGTATTCCAATGACGATGAGTTAACTCGCCAACGCTTCGTCTCTGCCAACCTCGGTGTGGGAAATCGTATCCGACTTTATCAGACAGGTGACTGGGTTCGATGGCTCCCAGACGGATCGCTGCAGTTCCTTGGCAGGAAGGACAAACAAATTAAGTTGCGGGGGTTTCGAATCGAACTGGGAGAGATCGAAGAAGCTTTGCGGGGACACGAGCAAGTCCGGGACTGTGCCGTCCGAGCTTGGGGTAATGGGAGCGAAAAAAGAATCGTGGCCTACGTCGAAGAGCGGCCCGATTTTAGGGAAAGCGATGGGAATCAAACCGAGCACGTCAGTCATTGGAAAACCATTTTTGATGAAGAAGTCTACGGAGATTTGAATAAAGGTGGTGAAAACCCGGGCTTTAATATTAGCGGCTGGCGCAGTGCGATCGATGGAACCAATTTTTCGACCGCTGAGATGCGGGAATGGCTGGATGACACGATTTCAGCCGTGAAACACCATAACCCCTCGCGTATTCTCGAGATAGGCTGCGGCACTGGCATGATCTTGTTTGAGATTGCTCCCACCTGCGAACGCTACTGGGCTACCGATTATTCCAGCGCGGTAATAGAATATGTGGAAAAACACCAAAATCGTCTCGATGGACATTGCCCGGACTTCCGACTGCTAAAACGGGAAGCGATCGATTTCAGCGGCATGGAAAAAGGGGCCTTTGATATGGTGATCCTGAATTCCATCGTTCAATACTTTCCCGACGTCGACTATCTCGGGCAGGTTCTTAAAGGAGCTCTGAGAGTTTTGCGACCGGGGGGCTGCCTTTTCCTCGGCGATATAAGGAGTCACTCCCTGCTTGAGACCTTCCATGTCGCGGCTGAGTTGCTGAGGCGAAACGATAGCGGAGAAGAAAACCTCTCACAATTTGAGAAATCCGTCCGAAAAAACATGGCGGCCGAAACCGAACTAATGGTTGCTCCCGAGTTTTTCAGCTCGTTTGCCAGGCAGACTGAAGGGATCGAAGAGTGCCGAATTTTTCCAAAAAGAGGCCAGTTCACCAATGAACTGAATCAGTTCCGGTATCAGGTTGTCCTAACGACAAGGAAGGTTGATACAAGAACCGTCGCAAACTGGCAGAATTGGAAACAGGACAATTACTCGTTGGAAAAACTCCGCCTCCAGTTGGAATCAGAAAGCTGCGAGATGATCGCTCTTGAGGATGTTCCGAACGCGCGCATCGCAGATGCGGTGGGTTCACTCGCAATGGGTGAACAGTTGGAATGGAGCGGTAACGAGATGGTTTCCAGCCTCGAAAGCAGGCAAGATCAGGTGGAACATCGAAACGAGATTTCACTCTCTCAACTCGAGGATTTGGCCGGGGAATTCGGTTGGCGACTCAACGTGAGTTGGGCGAGGCACGAAAAGGACGGAGCATTGGATGTGGTCTTTTCCCGTCATGAAATGCCCATCGAATTTCGATCCAAAGATTCCGAAGGTAGACCGCTTACGGAGATGGCCAATCAACCCTCCCGGTCCAGCAGGACGTCCCTACATCCAGAGGAGCTTTCGAGCTTTCTTAGCGACGAGCTTCCCGAATACATGATTCCTTCGACGTTCACTCTGCTCGAGTCACTACCCCTTACCATAAATGGCAAGGTGAACAGGGACGCACTTCCCTCTCCGGAGAAAATCGAGCAGCAAAAACGAGACGACATTGTTTTGCCGAGCAACGAACTGGAGCAAAGACTGGCCGAGATCTGGATGGAGATTTTGAATCTTCGTCAGCTCGGAGTTCACGATAGTTTCTTCGAGATTGGAGGGCATTCCCTCTTAGCCGTGAAACTGATTTCGGTGCTGGAAGAGGAATTTGATAGAGAGATTCCCGTGCGAGTTCTCTTCAAACGTCCAACAATTGCAAAACTGGCAGAGCTCTTGGAAGAAAGCGCCGGCGATCTTTTTCCGGAAAAACGAGGCGAGGATTTTTTTGATCAGCTTCGGGAAAGTTTCCCTCAGCCTATCTGGATGAAAGAAACTGATGACGAAAGCTCTGCCCTCTGTCTCAAAGAGGGAACGTCGGATCGGCCCCTCTTTTTGTTCCCGGGCGGTTTTGCCGGTGAAAACGAACTGCTCGTTTTTGCTGCTCTGGTTCCTCATATCAACATCGACCAAACAGTCATCGGATTTCGAGCTCCCCTGGAAAAGTGGAGTCAACAGAGAGGAAACGTAACGGTCAGAGGAATCGCCCGTGAATACATCAGTCAAATCAAAATGATCCAGCCCTCGGGTCCATACTTGATTGGTGGAGAGTGCATTGCTGGAGTCGTAGCTTACGAGATTGCCCGACAGTTGGTCCGGAAGAAGGAAGAGGTGACTCGGCTCATTCTACTTGATTCAGTATGCCCCAACCGGAAGCGGTTTAAACGCAGTAACTTTCCCGTCAACGACTGGATTGAGGCCTCCCACGGGGAAGAGTGGGCAAAGCTCGTGACACCTTACTATAAGTCTCTTTTTTCCTACGAACCTAAGCGGTATAACGGAGACGTAGACCTGATTGTTTCGGACGCCTCAGACGAAGCACTGAGTATGAAACTGGGTTGGAAACGCCATATTCGCGGGAGATGTCGCGTAGTCAGCGTGGCAGGTGATCACGATACATACATTCGTAATTTTGCCCGAGAAACTGGGAAGACCCTTGGCGGGTTGCTAGAAGACGCAAACCGGGCGATCGATCTTAAGCGTTAATGACTCTGATTTCCCGGTCAGGAACTCCGATGGCCCCGTAATCTGACAATGAGGCGCATCAGTTTGAGCATACCACTAACAAAGAGAGATACGATGGACGGAAAAGCCGCCAGAAGCCTGTGAAAAAGATGCGTCTGGCTTTCGGGAAATTGTCGGTAGAGGGAGGAATGAAAATCGATCATAGTGAGCGGAGTTTGAACTCCGGCCACAAAATCAAGGTATCCTTCCAGCGATGAAAAACTGCGATACCGAAGCACCGTGGCGAGACTGGTATCATGGTATTTGAAAGCATGCCAATTCATGCTGGGCATGAAGAGCACGTCTCCCGGTTCGAGGTCAGCATGCCAGGCTGGCATTCCATCCAGTTGGGGCAACTGTCGCAGCAAAGAGTCTGGCAACGTCTCCAACATGTCGTCATAGTGAATTTTCATTAAGGGAAGCTCGATACCTTTGACCCGTTCGTAGTCGATCATCTTGACGCTTTTCTTACCAAAGACACACCAATGAAATGTGTGGCTCGTATCGGGATCATAGTGTGGCAACGCACTCAAACCTGCTCCGCCGATAAAGATATTCGGGGAGTAAGGTGGGATGATAGGATAGGCATCCCAGTCCGTTGCCCCCCTTCCAAGAAACTTATTCCGAGGCATGATCCTTTCGATCGTCCCGAGTTCAATCTGATCGAGGAGGCCGGATTTGTAATTCAGAATATCAGTCGCGGGATGAGACCGAGAAAAATGGAGGCGATTCCCTCCTCGATCCAACTCTTCGATGAAGTGCCCGAGGCCCATCCAGTTTTTGGGATCAGATAGCCCCTTGAGGCAATGTTCATTACCCACCTCATTGGTATAGATCATCGTTTCCCGGTGTTGCGTCAGGAAATAGTCTTTCGTCCACAACGAGTAGGCAGGCCAACTTTCGATCAGGTTATCGATGAAGCACGGAATGCGAGGCTCAACGTATTCCTTCTCGAATTCCTTTGCCGTGATCTCTTTAGCATCAACTCGTGCAACATAGTTGAAGACGAAACCTTTGGTCGAGGAAACCGCAGTCATAGGAATATTCTAAGAAACAGGAAGATTATTTTTTTAGAATCATGTCGAACCATCCGGATGGGTCACCATTCTAAGTGTCAATGAAATGGCCTCGTAATCAAGCCGAGTTCACTAAAATAAGATTCACCCACCTACCTGCAGAGGCCGAACCGAGAATCCAAAGGAAATTGACACAGCGAAACACGCCACCTAAAACGAAAACTCAACTTCCAACGTTCGCCAACCAGACAGAGCCCATTCCCCCTGAAACTGGGGATGCCCTCATGAAAATTTCCGCCACGCTGCTTCTGCTCTTTTCCTCCCTCACGCTTGCGCTCCGCGCAGAAAGCGATGTTCGCTTGTTGCCAGATGGTATCGAAGTTTCGTGCGCCCCCCGCAGCTTGACCAACCTCACGAGCTGTTTCCTCAAAGCAAACCGGATATTTCCATCGCCCGGGGCTACCAAGAGAAAGGCATCCAGTAAAGATACACCCGCCGTGGCCGCCCACCCCACGAAGCCTGATGCCCTTTCTGGCACCACTTACGGCGATGAAAAGGGCTTCGCCCTTAAAGTCACCAATTCAATCGTAAAAATCACCCTCCGCTCTCAGCTCATTGCCTCATACCATTACCGCCATGCGGCAATCCGCCGCCCATTTTTCGCTAATTTCAAGACTCCTGACGGAATCCAAGTCACGCGGAACTTTCCTCCGCGGAGCGGTGACCCTCGCGACCACTGGGACATGCACCCCGGTCTCTCCCTTGGCTTCGCTCTCGTCAATGACGTCAATTTCTGGCACAACAAAGAAGGCTCAGTCGTGCACGAAGGACTTGAGAAGATTGAAGCCAAGGGCGGCGAAGCCTTGTTCACCGCTACCAATCGCTACCTTGACGACACAGGCCTCGAGCTTGCAAGGGAGGTCACGACCTACACCTTCAGCGAAAATTCCGACGGCTACCTCCTCTCGCTCGACATTCGGCTCACTGCCTCCAAATCCCTCGAATTCGGCATTAAAGAGGAAATGGGGCTCGCACTTCGAGCAGCCACCCCAATTACGGTGAAACATGGCAAGGGCTCCATTCTTAGCGCTGCGGGCGGAATCGATGAAGAGGGCACCTGGGGCAAAGTCGATCGTTGGTGGGATTATTTCGGACCCATTGGAGGTCGCAACGCCGGCGTCCAGCTCATGTCCGCTCCAGACAATCCAGCCGTTTGGTCCCACAGCCGCGATTACGGTGTCCTAGTCGCCAACCCTTTTCCCGTCGATAACAAGGCGAACCGGGGTAAGAAGGTCAACCTTGCAAGAGGCGAGACCCTCCGCCTCCGCTTCGGTGTCCAGGTCCACGACCAAGGCACCCGCAGCATCTACGACCCCACGGCGGCTTATAAGCGTTACATCAATACCCTCCCTGAATCCAATTGAAGGCCTTCACCACAGGAAACCATGAGCCAGCGACCCGCCAGTTGAAGCCATCGAAAACTGGCGCCGAAAGTGCGAATTCTAAAAGCCCCGCAAATGATCGCCATCGCATCATTGCCATGCAGTAAACATCCGCGTCAACTGCCACCACACATGAAATTTGCCACTGTGCTCTCTCTCATTACCTTCGTCGCTTCATCTTTCGCTCGTAGCGACGACGGATTCATTTCTCTCTTCAACGGCAAAGACCTGACTGGTTGGGAAGGCGCCCCCGGACTCTGGAAAGTCGAGGACGGCATTGTCATCGGCACTTGCAAGGGACCCGATCATTTTGAGCACAACACCTTCCTAATCTGGACCGGCGGGACCGTGCGCGACTTCGAACTCATCGCCACTGTCAAGATGGTGGGTGACAACAACTCCGGTATCCAGTATCGCAGTAAGAAAATTCCCGAGTTCGGCCCCTTCGCCATTTCAGGCTACCAGTGCGATGTGCACCCGGCCCTCGAACACACCGGAATGACCTATGAGGAAAAAGGGCGCGGTATCTTCGGCCTCAACGGAAAAGATGTCGCGCTCGACAACGATACCAACCGCTGGCTGCTCTCAGAACATGAACCTGTCGAAGCCGACTTGAGCGAGTGGACTGAATTCCGCATCCTCGTTCGCGGTAATCACCACATTCACCAGGTCAACGGAAAGACCTCGTCAGAGTTGATCGACTACGACGAGGACGGCCGCACCCTCGAAGGGCTCATCGCGATCCAACTTCACCGGGGCAACGCCAACCAGATTTTGATCAAGGAAATGAAGCTCAAGCATCTCGATCTCATTGATCCCAAGCCCTTTGGACCCAAAGCCCTGGAGGGTGCCATTCGGATTGAAAAGCCCCGGACGACCCGGCCCGAGGGCACAGGCCCAGCCAGCAAACGCAGAGCAAAGCAATGATCAGGGCCTCAAAAACCCTCCTACTTGCGTTTTCCGCACTGCTTCTGCTCGCCAACGGGCTCAGCTCGGACAAACCTAACATAGTCTTAATCTACGCCGACGACCTTGGTTATGGTGACGTCGGTTGCTACAACCCGGAATCCAAGGTGCCTACTCCGCACCTCGACAGCTTTGCTGCAGAGGGAATGCGCTTCACCGACGCCCACAGCCCGTCGACTGTCTGCACTCCTTCGCGTTACAGTGTCATGACGGGACGCATGGCTTTTCGCCTCAACTACTCCGGTGTCTTCACTGGAGTTGAAGGCCCCTGTCTTATTACCAGCGACCGACTTACCCTGCCCGAAATGCTGCAGGACAGTGGCTACCGCACCGCTCTGTTTGGCAAGTGGCATATCGGCATGACCTTTCTTGACCGAGACGGCAAACCCGTTTACGAAACCAGTGATGCCCGGGGTGTCGAACTGGTCAAACACGCCGACCTGACTCACCCCATTGCCGACGGTCCACTCGACCACGGTTTTGACGAGTTCTTCGGCACCGTCTGCTGCCCCACGACCGACTGGCTCTACGCCTACATCGATGGTGACCGAATCCCGGTGCTTCCCACCATCCTGCGCGATCGCTCCAAGCTGCCCGATCATCCCTATTCCAAGGACTGCCGTGAAGGCCTGCTCGCGCCAGATTTTGACCTCGAAGAAGTCGATCTGGTTTTTCTCGAGAAGAGCCAGGCCTTTCTCAGAGATCACGTCGCCAATAATCCGGACCAACCCTTCTTCCTTTTTCACTCCGCCCAGGCCGTTCACCTTCCCTCTTTTCCCGGTGACGCCTTCAAGGGCAAAACCGACGCCGGCCCCCATGGTGATTTCATCTTTGAATTCGATTACATCGTTGGCGAACTCATGAAAACGCTGAAGGATCTCGGCATCGATGAGAACACTCTCGTGGTCATCAGCAGCGATAACGGCCCCGAGGTTCCTACCATCGTGGCAATGCGCCGCGACCACGATCATGACGGCGCCCATCCCTGGCGCGGCCTCAAACGCGACCAGTGGGAAGGCGGCCACCGAGTCCCGTTTCTGATCCGCTGGCCCGGAACCGTTCCCGCCGGAAGGGTTAGGAGTGACACCATTTGCCAGACAGATCTCATGGCGACGTTTGCTTCGATTGTCGGCACCCAACTCCCGGAAGATGCAGCCGAAGACAGCTTCAGTTTTCTGCCCATTTTCCAAGGCGCAGAAACCTTTGCCCCGATTCGTCCCTACACTCTGCACCAAACCATCAGCCTGGCCCTTGCCATCCGGCGCGGCCCCTGGAAATACCTCGATCATCAGGGCTCGGGTGGAAACAACTACGAAAAGCGCGACAGCCTGAAGCCATACGCCCTGCCCAACAACGCACCCAATGCGCCGGGACAGCTCTATCACCTTGGCAAGGATCCCAGCGAGACCACTAATCTCTACTACGAGCACCCCGAGATAGTAGAAGAACTCAAAGCCCTCCTTGAAGAGAGCAAGGCTTCAGGCCGAAGCCGTCCGTGAAGTCGAGCGAATAGGTCAGGTGAGTAACATTACCTTATTGAAATCCCGATTACGGCGTCCCTTCATCCCCTGATAGAGGGATGGGCGGACACGTGCATTCCCGAGTCGGATGTGATTGAATGACTCGGTGAATTTCTATGCCACAACGGCGCTGACTGCGGCCTTCATACTCGTCACGCCCTCAGCCTCTGATGCGGGGGATGCTCCGCCCCCGATTGCCGAGTGGACCTTCGACTCTAGGAAAGCGCCTCAACACTGGACCGGATCCGGCGGCAAATTCGACGAACCCGGCCCGCAGCCACCGCTCTATACCAACCAGGCAAGGGACAACCTGGCCGTTCAGTTCGCCGGGAAGAACGGACACATTGTCATCCGCGATCAGGACAATGGAGGACCCACCAACCTGAAGTTCAAAGACGGCGAGACACTTGCCGTCGAAGCCTGGATTCAAATCGATTTCCTGGGCAAGGATCACATGGCCTATTTGATAGGCAAAGGACGTCATGCCAGGGACAAGAAGACGCTCGGCGACGAGAATCAAAACTACGCTATCCGCGTCAAGGGAACCGGCAATGGAGCTAGGCTAGGCCTCCTCTTCAGCAGCGAAGATCCTGAAACGGGTAATCGGGGATGGCACCGCTGGTGGAGCAACAACCTGATAAACGCGTCGGGCTGGCATCACGTTTCGTTGGCTTTCACTTTTGGAAGAGGAGACAGCCTTTTTGCTACGATCGACGGCAAGCCAACCAAGGGGACCTGGGACTTAGGAGGCAAAACCAATCTCCCTCCGGTGACAGATCACGCCGATCTCGTCATCGGCACCGGCTACAGCCAGAGGACCAGCGAATCGTTTCATGGGAAGATGGCCCACCTCGCCATCTATCGCGAAAAACTCGCCCCTGAATTGCTCGCTTCGCGCTATCAATTCACTCCGCCACCGCCACCAGTGACCCGCAACACGCTCAAGCAAGCGAAACTCTTGGTTCAAATCAGCGAGAAGGGCGTCCCTACGGCCAACGCCTGGCCTGATCTTCCGGAAGTCACCGAATCTTGGGAGGAAACTCACTTCGGCTTCACCGACTGGCCGCAGAAATACATCAGCACCGGCGTTCGGGCTGATCGAGCCAATCCCAGCCATTTTCGCGCTTCTGCGCTCATCACGATCCCCAAGGGTAGTCATCGCCTGCTTCTCCGCGGACGAGGGGCCACGCGCCTCTATATCGATGAAGAAAAAGTGTTGGAAAATCCATTCCCTCCCGCCACCTCGGACGCGCACCACAAGATCTCAGCCCAGGACGACTACCTCGACCTCGGACCTGATTTTCGCTTCGCCCCTCCCGGCAATCGAGAGAACTGGACCGAGTTCACCAGCGAAGGTGGAGAGCATCTCGTCATTCTCGAATCCATGATCGGCGGACTCGTCGGCAATAATCCCCGTCGTCCTGAATTCGGCGAAACGGTCGTCGCTATTTCCTTTGAAGGCACCAACACCTGGGAACTCCTCTCCCCCGGCAATGACCACTACGCCTACACTGACCAGGGCTGGGCCGAATATCAAAACTACCGCGACAACTGGCTCGCGGACTACGACGCTAAGGCTCGTGAATCCCGCCGGCAAGTAAACGCGCCCTACTGGAACAAACGTCGCAAAGCCGCGAAGCAATGGATCGCTTCCACCGAAGAAGTCGAAGTCCCCGAACTTCCTGAAGGTCTTCCCGCCACAAACGCGATCGATCACTTCATCGGAGCCCGCATCGCTCAAGTCAAGAAGGAGCAACGGCTCTCTGCCGGTGGCCGTGTCGACTACTTCGAAGACATCCAGCCACTCCTGGAATCCCGCTGCTACGACTGCCATCAGGGGGGCAAGGTCAAAGGCGACCTCCGACTCGATCAGCACGTCGCTGCTCTTGAGGGAGGCAAATACGATGGGCCGGGCATCACTCCGGGCAATCCTGACAAAAGCTCTATCATTTTCCGCATCGGGAAAGATGCCGGCGACGACATTATGCCGCCGAAGGGCGATCCGCTGTCGAAAAATCAAATCACCTCTCTGACCCAATGGATTGAAGAGGGCGCCCACTGGCCGCAGTTCAATGTCACTTCCTTTGAACCCACTGCGCTCGCCGATGACCTCACCTTCCTGCGAAGACTTTTTCTCGACACTGTGGGCGTGCCGCCAACCGAGAAGGAAATCGAAAGCTTCCTTGCCGCCGACGCAGAATTTCGACGCGCCGAGACCATCGACCAACAGCTCGACGATCCCCGCTGGGCTGATCATTGGATGGGTTACTGGCAAGATGTTCTCGCGGAGAACCCCAATATCATCAATCCCACGCTCAATAATACCGGGCCGTTCCGCTGGTGGATTTACGAGTCACTCATCGACAACAAGCCCGTCGACCTTTTCGTCACCGAACTGCTCCGCATGGAAGGCAGCGAACGCTTCGGCGGCCCGGCCGGATTCGAAATCGCTTCGAATAACGATGTGCCCATGGCTGCCAAGGGCATCATCGTCGGGTCGGCCTTTCTCGGCGTGCAGTTGAGGTGTGCCCGTTGTCACGACGCACCAGCCCATGAATGGCGGCAGCAGGATCTTTTCGAACTGGCTGCCATGCTCAAGGAGGAACCTATCAAGGTCCCTGCCACCAGCAGCGTTCCGATGGATCGCTTTCACGAGACCGGGCGCAAACCGCTCATCGATGTCACACTCGAGCCCGGAGCTGAGGTCGCCCCGGCCTGGCCTTTCGCCAAATTCTGCGACGAAGAAGTGGCCCGCTCTCTCGCCGCCAATCCTGACAGTCCCCGCGACCGTCTTGCCGCGACCATCACGGCGCCGCACAATGAACGCTTCGCGCAGGTGATTGCCAACCGCGTCTGGCAACGGCTCATGGGGCGCGGTATCGTCGAAACCGTCGACGACTGGGAGAAGTCCTCTCCATCTCACCCTGATCTGCTTGCCTGGCTCGGGCGGGAACTGGTCAAACGCGACTACGACCTCAAGCATCTCGCCCGGCTCATTCTCAACTCGCATGCCTACCAGCGCACCGTCGACCCTGACCTTACCGAAGCGAGCCCGCTTTACATCGCCCAGGCACCCCGCCGACTCAATGCCGAGCAAATTGTCGACTCTCTCTTCTCCGCCACCGGTAAACCCTTCCGTGTCGAGGAACTCAGCCTCGACGTCGACAGCATTCGCCCGCTGCGACAATCGATTACCCTCGGTCATCCCCGTCGCGCCTGGATGCTCGCTTCCACCTCCAACGAGCGCGACCGACCCAGCCTTTCCCTGCCGCGGGTCCAGGCCGTTGCCAGTATCATGGAAACCTTTGGTTGGCGCGGTGCCCGACAGGATCCCGTCAGCATTCGCGACAACGAAACTAACGTCTTGCAACCGGCGATTCTTGCGAACGGAACGATGGGAACATGGCTGACCCGGCTCAGCGATGATCATGGCGTCACCGCTCTCGCCGGAGAGGACCAATCTATTGAAACCTTCGTCGAGCGTCTCTACCTGCGCCTCCTGACACGCCCACCAACCGCAGAAGAACTGAACCGCTACGTCGCTTACCTCTCGAAAGGATACGAGACCCGCCTTGTTGCTCCCGAGGATCGTGTTTCTCCGTCACCTGCGCCCCGCGAACTGCGTCGCTATATTTCCTGGTCAAACCACCTCGACAGCGCCGCCAACGTGCTCGCCCAGCAATACGAAGCCGAGGCTCGGCGCGGAGATCCGGCCACCCAAGCTCTTGAATTCGACTGGCGCCTGCGTCTCGAAGACGTTCTCTGGGCGTTGCTCAACGCACCTGAATGGATTTACACCCCTTGAAGTTTTGGTATTCTTTCTTTTAATTCGCGCCTTATGAAAACGCCCCGCCACCATTCGTCCCGCCGCGACTTTCTCAAGACCACGGCCCTGGGAGCTACCGCTCTCGCTACCTCCGACGGGATCGCCTCAGAACTAATCGCGAGCGCTGCCGCAACCAACCCTGCACTTGGCAAAGCGGAACACTGCATCTTCATCTGGCTCGGTGGCGGCATGGCTCAGATCGACACTTTCGACCCGAAGCGCAAGGGGGACTCCAGCGCTTCGCCGAAGAAGTCAGGCTCCGAATACGAATCCATTGATACCGCGACTCCCGGCGTAAAATTCTGCGAACATCTACCCAGACTCGGAGGCCTGACTGATCATCTCACCGCAGTACGAACCATCAATCACCACGTCATTGACGAACACGCCTTTGCCACCAACATGGTTCACACCGGTCGGATGATCAGTGGCAGCATCACCTATCCTTCGATCGGCTCGATCGTCGCCCACGCGCGCGGTGCTGCCAACCCATCTGTCCCGGCCTACATGCTGATCGGCTATCCCAACGTGAGCCGCGGCCCCGGTTTCCTCGGAGCGAAAGACAGCTTCGTTTACCTGACCGACACAGAAAACGGCCCCGCCGGTTTCTCCCGGCCCGATGATGTTTCGCCTTCCCGTGCCGAAAAGCGCCAGGCGCTGCTCGACCCACTCATGGACCGTGCTCAGGGAGATTCCTTAGTTTCCAGCTATCGCGATGCCCAGCGCGAAGCCCTTCGACTCGCGGGCCCTGATTTCATGCGTCACTTTAATCTCTCCGACGAATCTCCGGAACTCCGCAATCTCTACGGAAACGAGTTCGGCCAGCGCTGCCTGCTTTCGCGACGCCTCGTTCAGGCCGGAGTGAGATTTATCGAAGTGTCCCACAACCTCAATTTCATGAACGGGACCGGCTGGGACACCCACAAGGGCGGCCAGAAAAATCAGCATCTCCTCATCGAGGAGCTTGACATCGCCATGTCAGCGCTCATCACGGATCTTCGCTCCAAGAGGCTGCTCGATAAAACGCTCATCGCCTTTGGAACCGAGTTCGGTCGACCCGCCTCCTACGATAGCGATGGCGGCCGCGGCCACCAGGGATCCTGCTTCAGTCTCGTTCTCGCCGGAGGAGGCCTCAACCACTGCGGCGCCTACGGGGTTACCGACGATCTCAGCAAAGAGATTCTCGAGAATCCAGTCAGCATTCCGGACTTTCACGCGACCATCCACGCCACCCTCGGAATCGACCCCGCCATGGAGCTGCACGACGGATCCCGCCCCGTACCCATCACAGACGGAGGAACCCCCATCAGCTCGCTGATTGCCTGAACCCCTCGTGATAAGCAACCCGATTCTTTTTCCATCATTTTTAGACGAAGTGGTCAGGCTCCGACACTTCCGACGAGCCATTGCATCAAAGGGCCGTTCTTAGAACACCTTCCAACTGGTGACGAGTATCCGAGGACCTTCCCCCCTTGGAAAGGAGTTTCCAAACGCGATTGATTCATGGAGCACTGCTTGCGTGGTGGCCGCTAATCTCCGAATTTGCCCATTAGTAATTTTCCGCCTACGGCCTTTTAAAAAGGCTGCCAAATTTGTTATGGACGTGAGGGGGGCGCTCCATAGAACTTAGAATTCCTATGCCTCCTGCCTGCTGATTCTGCCTTACGTATCGAGGAAAAATTTGGTAAGGCCCTACCCAGAAATCAGTTCTAGAGATCCACCAATGAAGTTATTTGCTGCTGTTGCCACCTTTTCACTCAGTATTCTCTGCTCACTGAACGCGTCTCAACGCCCGAATATCCTGTTTATCCTGGCGGACGATCTTGGCTGGGCCGACACCACCCTGTATGGCCACACAGATCTCTTCGAAACTCCCAACCTGGAGCAACTCGCCAGTCGAGGAATGCTCCTGACGCGACATTACACATCCAGTCCTCTCTGCTCACCCACTCGCTCTGCTGTCTTGACCGGGCTGCATCCCGCGCGAACCGGCTTTACCACACCAGGGGGCCACACCGCAAAGGTGGTGCTGCAAGCCGCCGCCGCAGAGTCCGGCAAAACCGATCAAAAACTGACGCGTCTCCAACCGGTCACACGACTGAACACCACTTACGAAACAATTTCTCGACGCCTTAAAGCTGAAGGCTACGCAACAGCGCATTTTGGTAAATGGCATCTTGGCACGGAACCCTACTCACCACTCGAACACGGATTTGATATCGATATACCTCACCACCCGGGACCCGGGCCAGCTGGCAGCTACGTGGCTCCATGGAACTTTAAACACATAAAGGAGGCTTATCCCGGCGAACACATCGAAGACCGGATGGGCGATGAAATTGTCGCCTATCTTGAGAAGGAGAGAGACCAGCCGTTTTTCATCAACTACTGGCAATTCTCCGTTCACGGGCCCTTTAATGCCAAAGAGTCGTATGTCGAGGACTACCGATCCAAAATCGATCCCAACAGTTCTCAAAACAGCCCCACCTACGCAGCAATGGTGAAGACTCTCGACGAAAACATTGGCAAGGTGTTGGAAGCCCTCGATCGCCTCGACCTTGCCAAGAATACCATCATCATTTTTTCATCCGACAACGGAGGCAACATGCACAGCAATGTCAACGGTAGCTACCCAACCTCAAATGCCCCCTTACGGGGAGGCAAAGGGGCTAACTGGGACGGCGGAACGAGGGTTCCAGGCATTGTTGTCTGGCCGGGGCAGGTCGAAGCCGGGTCGACGAGCGATGAATTCGTTACGAGCACCGACTTCTTCCCCACCCTATTGGAAATGCTGAGTTTAAAGCCTTCTCCAAACCAGATATTCGACGGCGCTAGCGCTCTACCGATTTTCAAAGGAGAGAGCATAGGCAACCGCCCTATCTTCACTTTTTTCCCTCACTCCACTGGAGTTCCAGACACCCTCCCTCCAAGCGTTGCGATCTACGAGGAGGATTGGAAACTGTTTCGCTTCTTTCATGATGCGCCGGGAGGAGACCATCGCCATGTGCTCTACAATCTTACCGACGATATTGGCGAAACCACTGACATCGCTTCTGCTCATCCCGAGCGGGTTGAGCAAATGATAGCCAGGCTTGATGCATTCCTTGAGAATACCGGAGCGGTTTTGCCGAACTACAATCCGAACTATCAGCCCACCAATCCCAAATTGAATGAGCTCGGACTCGTTCCAGGAAAGAATGCCGTCCTGTCTATCGAGGATGGCAAGTTCGTGGTTGAGGCAACCGACACCCAGGCAAACTTCGAACTGGAAACATCAGCGAATCCCGGAAGCCTCAGTCTGAGCGTTCACTTTATCTCGACCGCGAGTGGCCGCATTGACTTGAGATGGGCTGAAGAAGGCGTTAAACCGGAATACTACAGGAGCAGACTCACTCGCTCCGACCACTACCCGGAAAGTGAAGAGACCATGGTTGAGCTTCCCTTCGAGGCTGGCGCAACCGTGACCTCCTTTCGAATCGACTTCATGCAACCTGCTGGCACCATTCGGGTAGAAAAGATCGAAATTAAACGCAATGGCACAGTGGAAAAAGCGTGGGTGTTCACTGACTAAACTCCCGATTTCATCTTCAACTTTTTTTGGCCAACCGGTTTCATGAAACTCCCCATAACACTACTTACCCTCGCTGCCCTCTCCTTTCACTCACTGGCACAGGAAGAGTCACTCACCCCAATTTTCAATGGCCGAAACCTTGATGGCTGGAACACAGATGACGCTCTCGTCGCTTCCCACTGGCTGATTTCAGACGGACAGATTATCGGAGACAATCCAGATAAGAAGGGTTCCGTGCTCTGGACCAAGGCCAACTACAATAACTACGAACTGAACCTCTATTTTCAGACAGACTCCCCCGACTATGACTCTGGAGTCTTCGTCCGCGGACCTAGCCACCAGGTTCAGATCGGCGTTTCCCGATCGCTGAAGATTGACCTCACGGGCTGCATATACTGTCCCAAAGATCTTCAGGGGAAATACCCGATTCAATCCGACAAGGTCAAAACGACGCACAAGCTGGGTGAATGGAACGCACTGAAAATCCGTGTGATCAACAACCGTATCGTCACCCACCTCAACGGCGAACTCATCAACGACTACATGACCGCGGCCATGCCGAAAGAAGGCCCGATCGGTCTGCAGGTCCATGCCGGAGTACACCAGAAGATGCGCTTCAAAAACCTTGAAATCCAGCCGACCCGCTATGACGAACCCGGAGTCGTCGAACCGCAATACGATGGTATTCCAGTTCCCGTCCCCAACGGAGCGACTGTTCTCTTTGATGGCAAAGACCTCAGCCTCTGGAGAGGTATGCCTCGCAAGGGAGTTGAAAACCCCGCTGGAGAAGTCCGCTGGAAAGTTGAAAGCGGCTTCATGCAGGTCACGCCCCGTCAGGGAGGCATTACTCTCAAAGAACCTCTGCTCACCAGTGGACATCTCCATATCGAGTGGGCCACCCCCGCTGAGGTTACCGGTCAGGGCCAGGGTCGTGGAAACAGTGGTGTCTTTATTCAGGGCTTCCCTGAAGTACAAGTCCTCGATTCCTTCAACAACAAGACCTACCATGACGGACAGGCCTCGGCCCTTTACAAGCACGCCCCACCTCTCGTCAATGCTTCACGTGGCCCCGGCAAGTGGCAGAAATATGATATCCATTTTTCCCGCGCCGAAGTCGAAAACGGCAAAGTTACCAAGCCAGCTTACCTGACCGTTTATCACAACGGCATTCTTACCCAGGACAAGATCCCCTTCCTCAACAAGGCTCAGAATGGAGGCCTCAGTCTCCAGGACCACAACAACCCCGTCCGCTTCCGAAACATCTGGTTTCTACCCACGGAGTGATGATCGGTTCGGCTGTTTCCGAGGCCTGCTTTGGCAGGGCTTTTCCCCGACTGAGCGGGGTAAGCAAATGCGACGTCACTGATTAACGGAGTGATATCGCTACTTTGCTCGCGGTTACACAGGTACTTGCCAGAGTGTTAAGCCGATGAGGAGATCTGCGAGGCCGTCATACCACCTCGACGGCCCCGCAGACAAGCACTTGTATAATCGGGCGGGAACCAAAACCACCAAGACTGATTCCAACCCTAATTGTTTTACAAGATAGCTGAGCGCGGAGGCTAGACGGCCTTGGCTTGAGCGACAACCCCCCCAAGTGAGGAGGATTGCTGTAGCGCTAAGATGACAGTCCAAACTGTCTCTCGAGGCCCCGCCCGGCGGCTAAGAGCAACGGCAGTGCCCCCATACCCATAAGTTGATGGGATGAGCCCGACACCGCTCCGTTTACGGTGCCGCTATCAAGCGCTTGAATCTCGAAGCTTTTCAAGTTTTCGAAGCTCGCTGCGCAAGTGTCGTTTGGCCCGACGAAAACTCGACGAAAACTCAGGTAAAAACGACAGCAGACCTCCCTTATCACCTTCCTCTAAAAGCCTTTCCAATTCAGCACAATTATGTGCGAACTGATTCAGCCCAAATATCGTCGCACTGCCCTTTAGCGAGTGAGCGATACGACGAAGCTTTTCCTCGCCACGCCCAACCTCAAATTGATCCAATTCCTCGATTCGCTTCGGAACTTCGATAAGCCACGTATCTATCAATTTCGAAACGGCCTCGGCGTCGAGATCCGAAACCAATTGGACAATGGAATCATCTAAGGTTTCCAGTTGCGTGGCTGAGGATGCTTCATCAGCGCGACCGCCTCGCTCACTGTCGTTGATTGAGACGATTACCTCCAACAATTCCGCAATCCTGATAGGCTTTGCGATATATTCATCCATTCCGGCTGCGAGACACCTTTCGCGCTCTCCTGAAGCAACATCGGCCGTCATCGCGATAATACGGACAGGCGGATGACTCCACGAAGCTTCCGATTCGGTCCTTCTAATTTGTTTGGCAACCTCATACCCATCCATCACCGGCATGTGGCAATCCAATAAAATACAATTATAGCTACCAGTCTGAAAAGCCTCGATAGCAGCAGCTCCGTTATCCACGTGATCCCGAACCACCCCAAGCTTTTCGAGATACATAATCGCAACTTGGGCGTTGACCTCATCATCCTCCACAACCAGCGCACTGATTGTCCCGCCATAGCTCTCCACCAAACCACCAAACTTCTTACCTGAGATTTGACGTCCACCTGTTTCTCCTTTTAGGGCACTTCTCAAATAAGTTCGACGCAGGGGTCTGAAAATGAGCGAATCGATCACGTCGCCAGTGCCATTTGATGGGTCTGGATCTGTGAGATCTCCGAGAAGAACCACGCCTGGACGCTCTTTACCTCCGTCCATAACCTTAAGTCGCTTCCGAATTCGAGCACTAAACAGAGCACTTGATATTAACAGGCAGTCCCAACCAACCCCGCCCTTTGAAAGTTGATGGAGAACCTCTTCTTCACTGGCAACTATCATGGGGGCATCATTAAGCCCGCCAAGAAGAGTGCCAGCAACTCGGCGCGAACTCCCTATTTCATCAGCGTAAAGAATGCGAAGTTTCTTAAATTCATTGAAAAAGCCATCATACTTCTGGCTTTCTTTTATACCGACGGGCACCGTCAGGTAAAAGGTTGATCCCTGACCTACCGAACTCCGCAGCGATATCCCGCCACCCATCAACTCAGCGATGCGCTGTGAAATAGAGAGGCCCAATCCAACACCTCCATGTTGCCTCCTGGTTGAACTGTCAACTTGAGAGAAGGGAAGAAAAAGACCTCGCTGATCGTCCTCGCCTATTCCGACTCCAGTGTCCTCTATGGCAATCTCAAGCATCCAATGTTCATCATCAGCGCCTTCGCCCCGGTTGACAGAAAGATTCACCTCCCCCTCATCGGTGAACTTAATCGCGTTACCGAGGAGATTGAGCAGAATCTGCCTAAATTTTCCTGCGTCGCCCACGATGCTCTCGGGTATATCAGCGCCAATCGCAACGGTCATTTCCAACCCCTTTTCCCTGGCTATCTGATAAACCGAATCCACTACCCCATTAATGACCCCATCCAACGAGAAAGGTTTATGCTCAATTTCCAGACCGCTTGCTTCGATTTTTGAAAACACAAGAATGTCGTCAATGATTGATCTCAACGCCTCACCACTCGACAAAATCGAACCCGTCATCTCGAGCTTTGCCCTGTTGTCCTCCCGGTCAAGAAGCATTGAGGCCATGCCAATAATTCCGCTCACTGGCGTCCGGATTTCATGGCTGATCGTCGCAAAGAATTCTGTCTTGATGCGGTTAGCTTCCTCCGCTTTCTCCTTGGCCAGCAAAACGTCATTCTCGATCTTCTTCCTCGTAAAAAAATGACTAACATGATCGCAAACATCCGAGACAAGATGATCTATCACTCCATTGAGTGAGTCTGCCAACCCTCCTCCCTGCCAGAGAAATTCAAAAATATAATTAACCTCCCCACCGATATCGACCGGGAAGGCAAGACTGTGTTCAAGACCGAATTGCCTGGCCTCGCGAACCCATTCCGCATCGGCAAGAGGTTCATGTGTCTCCAACCAAAACGATCCGTCATTGGTTAAAACTTCAGCAGCGGACGGGCTAAATTTTACCTCTTTACCCACAACACGCTCCGCCAATTTTTCGATTTCCGGTTCATCGTGTTGCCCATAGCTGCTTGTGACGCTCATGTCGCCACTACTGGAATCTGATACTTCCCAGGTAAGCCCTATGCTCCACCCCATCCTTTCCACGACTGCCTTGAGCACCTCGGTAATGGCCTTTGTTTCATCCAAGTTTTTATTCAAAGCTTGGGAAATATCCAATTGGAGGTTGCGTCGCAATTCATCCAGTCGTCGGCGAGTCGTGTCAGAGGCAATGACCAAATAATTGGAAATCTCCCCCTCAGGCCCCCTCACGGGCTGAATTTCAATTGAAACCCACAATGCATGGCCGGCTTTGTGATAAGCCCAAATCTCGCCAACTACACTCCTGCCTTCCTCCAATTCGCATTGCATTGAGGGAACGTTTTCAAGTTCTGTATCCTGGGATCCAAGGAAGCAGTCTGGCTTTTTCCCAACAGCCTCTTCGTTTGTCCAGCCGGTCAAGCGGGAGAAACTTTCATTCACCCATTCAATCTCGCCTTTGCAATTCGCTACGATAACTGCGCTTTCGGTCCTCGATGCAACGAGTGCGAGTTTACGGGCTTCCATCTCACTCGCCCTGAGAATCGAACGCTGCCGCGAAAGCTTATCCGCCTGACGTTTAAGCTCCTGATTCGCGACTTGCTGTGTTTGGAGCAGTTGGATCATGTCCAGGGATGGATCATGATTTGGGAAGTCAGCAATGGTGATCTCAAGATTCTCTAATTCTTCAAGGTTTTGAAGCCAGGGGCTACATAGCATCACGTGTTCATCATCCTCTTGGCCCCCAATCACCTGCCCCCGAAACAGAGTCTCCGTCTTTCGGTGCCTAAAAAGGTAAAGAATCGCTTTTGTCTCTTCAGCCGAAAAATCTCCCAATTCGCCTTCTGGCTGAATTAATTCAAACGCTGTAGATACAGCTTCACCGAGCTTTAAGTCGTGGCAAATTTTCGCCATAGACGGTCCCCAGCGGGTAATGTGACATCTCTTATCCCATGAAAAATAAAACGGGAAGACGCGTAGGAAGTCATCTGGGGAGATGCCCGGGGCTTGTATTCCTGAATCAGGTGCACTCACGACACATCAGCCCAACGGACCTCGAAAACATCACACTCCCCATTTTCATCCTTTGTGTCCTCCAGTTCACAAACGGCAAAAGTGTCATCATACTTTCCTAACCCCTGAACGAGTCCGACAACGCAGTTGGTAAGACCAGATCGGTGCGTGTGGTAGCGCAATTTGAGAGAATTCTCCGCCACATCGCGGCACTCAAAACCCGTAGGCTTAAGGTCCGGGTAAATCATGGAAACCCGTGTGTGTAAATGAGGCAGACTGACGAGGAATTCTCGCAACGATGCACCGGCTGCTACCATCATCGGCCCATAACTCTCCTCCGCAGTCTTCAAAAACCAGTGTTCCCCGAAGGATATCAAAATCTCGCTTATCGGCAACTCAGGAACTTCAGTTGCTGCAGCGACAAGATTGAAGGTGGCTTCATCCGGATAGCTCTGATTGCTAAGGAAGACTTCTTCTTCAACGCCGGCTTTCACTTTCACAACTTCCCCCGTTTCCTCACCAAGACCAGAAGTAACCAGCGCCTCCACCGCTTTATCAACAAGTCCATACATAGTCTATACGGAAAATAATACCATAAAATATTAAACACAACATATCGATTCATTGGAATTCAAAAACTCCCAAAAGCGTGGAGATCCCCTAGAACTGCGCCTCTTAATGGATAGTTTTAAGAGAAAACAAATGACGGAGCGTGGGTGGTGAGAGCTTGAGATCTACGGCTTTTATCGAAATTTGTATATTTTACAATAAAATATCTAGGTCCAGGATCCCTATCTTCAATCCCCTTGTTAAGTCAATGTTGTTGTTTCTGGTTCGTCACCTCCTGTGCTTCAGTGGACAACCTTGTATTCACCCACATTCTGAGTCGCCCCTCAAAATTTCAAACAGCCGGAACAGAGCGTTCCCAGCCTGCTGAGGTTGGGCTGTTCAAACATACTGATTCCGTCAAAGCTTCGGGCCTATGAAATTCAAACTCGAGGGCGACTCTGGGAATGGGCGCTGAATCAAGTTATCGATATATCCCCGCATATCGCGGAAAGACGAACCGAAAAAGATATGGAAACACCATATCGTTCATGTTGATTTTATATTTACAATTAAGATTTCAATATTGCATCGAATTAGTTTTTATTGGTATAAAATGAGTAATAGGTGGAAGTCGATGAGCTCGCTTGACTTTAAACATTAATTTTCTCGACCCAACCATTGCGCGGTAAGGAGCTGTAAAATTCACATGATGCTGGACGTAGAGTTAAGTCGAAAACGAGTGCTAAAGGTCGGGCTAATCGAAGACGACCCTGTGGTCCGAATGTTCCTGATTGAACTCATCAGGAAGCACCCGAATGAATTCGATCTTATTGGGGCTTGGGAGTCAGCAGAGGCAGCTGTGAAGCCCTCCCTGCGCGAGAATCCTGATGTGGTGCTCGTCGACCTTGAATTGCCGGGCGCTTCCGGCGTCGAATGGATTTCGGAAGTTTCACCGCATCTTTCGAGCACCTCTTTTGTCGTGGTGACGGTTCATAGCGATCCGGAGAGAGTCTTCTCAGCCCTCCGCGCCGGCGCAAGCGGGTATCTTCTCAAAAGCACACATCCTCCCGAAATTACCAACGGAATCATCGAAGCAGCCAATGGAGGAGCTCCCCTAAGCAAGGAAGTCGCACGCCTTGTCATCAAAACGTTCCAAGAGCCTGTCCAGAACCGGAGAAAGGAAATCCCAGGCCTGACGCCAAGAGAAAGTCAAATCCTTCATCTGCTCGCCGAAGGCATGGTCCCCAAAGAAGTTGGCGACGACTTAGGTATCAGCTACGAGACCGTAAGGGAACATTTGAAATCGGTTTATCGAAAGCTCCAAGTTAAGTCCAGGACCGAAGCTGTCATCAAGTATCTGCGTCACTAGACCTCTCTCTTTACTCTGTTTTATGGTCTAAGCCTCTTGGTCTTTTCCATTGAGATTTTCGAAATAAAGCGACGCAACCACAGAGGTCGATCGCAGGCTGCGATCACCAATTCAGGCATGCTTTTCGTGGCCCCTTCCTCGCGTGAGAAGAACAGACATTAGTGATCTGCCGGAAGCGAACCGATTCAACGCCCACCTATTGATACACTGAAGTTTCATCATACCTCTTCCGACCCAAAACCGGCGAGATTGGAGATAGCTTCCTAGGCCTGATGAACGAAGTCCCATCCGTCACCACCATGGCGCCATGAGCAAAGAAATAAAATTCCTGACCCGGAAGTGGATCGAGTCGAAGGATCTCAACTCCAACGGCAGTCTCTTCGGCGGCAGCCTACTCAGATGGATCGACGAAGAAGCCGCCATTTTCACGATCGCTCTGCTGAACAGCCCTTACGTTGTCACGAAGGCCATGTCAGCCATCAACTTTGTCAGCTCAGCGCGATCCGGCGACACGACATTATCGAGATGGGCATGAAAGTCATCAAAATGGAGCGCACTTCAGTGCCCCTGCGATGCGAAGTATGATGACCCATCACGCCATTCTTGTGATTGAGGAAATCACTTTTGTGAATCTCGATTACTCCTGGCTTCCGGCTCCTCATGGGGTCTCATGGGGTCTCATGGGAAGGCGTTTCGGCTTACTTCGACATCTTAGCAACCAAACAGCCGGCAGCATCGGTATCTTCTGGAGAGAGTGAGATCAGAAAGACTTTCCCCAAGACCAAAGGGTGCTTCTTGCCGTTGCTGCAGCTCCAAACGGCCAGAACACTAAATTCACCCTTCCCATCAAGAGTGCTACCAACCACTTTTGCCTTCACCTCCCCCGCAGAGGCGCCACCCTGCAAAAGCTGATTTTCCAGTCCGAAGAGGGCATTCAGACTTGGGACTTCAAGCCCGGCATTCCTGCCAAATGATCGGTGCAGAAGACTACCTCAAGCCATCAGTTTTCGGATTTTCGGGAAAGCGATTCACCGAAGATCCCGTTTCTACTGCTCTTTTGGGGCGTAATTCCGCCATTTCTTGAGGAAATTCGCGCTTTGCTCATGCCAAATGCCCCTTCAATCTTTCCGAGAGACCACGAAGCCTCGTAGTGTCTTTGGTCCGCCAACACAAATAACAAACCGTCACTGTCCCCTGAAACCCATTCTTTATGAGCGAAAAAAATAGTAAAGCTACAGAAGGTGGCGCCTCGCGCCGCAAATTCCTCGCCGGCGGTACCGCAATCGCCGCTGCCACCGCACTCCCCGTCGAACTGTCCGCGCAGGTTGCCGGAAGCGACGAGATCAAGGTCGGCATGATCGGCATGGGCGGCCGCAATAGCGGTGCTATTGTGCAGAGCCTCAACGCCAACGATGGTGCTCGCCTCACCGCTGTGGCTGAAGCTTTCGCCGATAAGATCGACGGAACCGGTTTCCGCGGTTCCGGTCTGCCCGCGATCCAGAAGCAACTTGAGAAGATGGGCAAGTCTGCCCAGATCGATGTCCCGAAAAGCCGGCAATTCGTGGGCTTTGATGCCTACAAAGCCGTGGTCGATCAGGTTGATCTTGTTTGTATCGCCACACCTCCTGGTTTCCGGCCCATGCATTTTGAATATGCAGTGGCCCAGGGGAAACACGTTTTCATGGAGAAACCCGTCTGTGTTGACGCTCACGGTTTCAATAAAGTCATCAATGCGGCCAAGGAAGCCGACCAGAAAAAGTTGAAAGTCGTCGTCGGACTGCAGCGCCACTGCCAGGATGAATACCTGCAGTCTTTCCAAAAATACCAGGAAGGAGCGATCGGCGAAATGATCGGTGCCTCCGCTTACTGGGTCGGCAACCGCCCTTGGACTGCTCCCCGTCAGCCCGGCTACACCGAAATGGAATTCCAAATGCGTAACTGGCAGCAGTTCGACTGGCTTTCCGGCGACCACATCTGCGAGCAGCACGTCCACAATCTAGACGTCATTAACTGGTTCGCCAGCGGCGACCCTGTCATGGGTACTCACCCGGTCTCAGCACAGGGACAAGGCGCCCGTACTAACGAGTCTGCCAAGATAGGAGAAATCTACAACCAGCACTTCATCGAGTATCGCTACGGCCCCGAAGCAAACAGCATGGCAATGTATAGCCAGTGCCGCCAGATTCCGGGCTGCTGGCGTCGCATCGACGAAGAAATCCACGGCACTGAAGGCATTATGATTCCGGGCAAAGGAACCATCACCGACCTTCAGGGCACAGTGCTCTGGCAATATCGTAAGCCACGTTCTGGTTACAAGAATCCTAAAGACGCAGAGCATGAGAAACTCTGGGATGCCATTATCAACGATAAGCCTCAAAACGATGCTTACTTCGGCGCGAAAAGTTCACTAACTGCCGCCCTCGGTCGTGTCGCTACCTGGAGCGGCCAACTGGTCGACTTCGAAGAAGCGATCAACTCGGACTTCAATATCATGCCGGAGGAACTTTCCTTCGATGCAGATCCTCCCCGCATGCCCGATGAGAACATGGAATACCCCGCCGCCATCCCGGGCGAATGGCCGCTTCCGTGGAAAGAACAATAACCCCTTACCGAGGATTAGAATATCAAACGGGCCCACAGCTACAGGCGGTGCGGCCCGTTTTCTTTTTTGCCGCGCAGCGAGTTCCTTGCGAGTATCCGACGCTTTTTGCGGTTCCGCCGAAGCCACTGATGGAGTAACGTTTCACTTTCTATTCAACACGACAGCGAAGGGCATGTAATTCGTGCAGTCGATGATTGTCATCGCTGCCCTACTGCATGAATTCAAAGATCCCGCTCCCCCTGGGTTATCGACGTCCCGGCCTTGAGTGAACCTGTCAAGCCCGTCATTCGATACCGGCAACCTGGACTTTTTTGATAGGTCCTGCCGTCATACCTTAGCCAATCCCATCATGAAGGTATCGATGATTTCAGCCATAGCACACGGGCGTGTTATCGGTACCGGCCATGGCGGGATCCCCTGGCACCTTCCGCGCGATGTAAAACACTTCCGCAACTACACCCGGGGTAAATTCCTCTTGATCGGCCGCCACACCTTCGAAGAAATGCAGGGTTGGTTCAGCGATCATTATCCCATCATACTGACCCGTCAGACCGATTACACCGCTGAACTCGGCTCTGTCGCTAATACGATGGAGGGAGCCATGGATCTAGCAAAGGCATCTGGAGCCGGTGAACTCGTCGTCTGTGGAGGGGCCGGTCTCTACCATTCTGCCCTACCCTATGCTGACGAACTGATCCTGACACTGATCGACGCTGGGATCGAGGGAACCGCACTCTTCCCCGACTACGAAAATGCCGCCAAATGGGAAACTCTTTCCGATGAAGCGTTCTCTGCTGACAAGGATAACAACCATGCAATGCGTATTGTTCATCTACGGCGACTCCACCCCACCGCGCTTGGCGCAAAAGAGGTGCTTGATGGCGAGACAAGGTGAACGGAATACTGAAGCGATTCAGAGCCGGACCTGTTCCACCCCCAAGGAGCCTCTGCTCAACTGCGCTCGAACTGCTGACGTAACCTGCATCAATTTGCGAAACTAAGAAGATGTAAGAGGCAGCAGTACGATCGGATGCTGGACTGGCTGCTCGTAACCCTCTCGATTTGCGCAAAGATAGCTCCGGCATTCCGCCCTTCCCACGAGGCTTATCCATGGCGATGATGCAAGGGTATGCTTATGAAATCCCTTTTATCTCTCCTCACCCTTGCGCTGGGGCTGACACAACTCGTTGCTGACGAGCATCCCAACGTTCTTCTCATCTGCGTTGACGACCTCCGTCCGGAACTGAATTGTTTCGGTAAGGACTACATTGTCTCGCCTCACATTGATGCACTGGCTTCGAAAGGGCGAATCTTCCAGAATCACTATGTGAATGCCCCCACCTGCGGCGCCTCTCGCTACACCCTTCTCACCGGAACCTACGGATCCAGCAGCAACGGTGCGCTCTTCTCCAGGGCCAAAGAACTTGGAAAAGATCCCAAAGCATTTCCACCGTCAATGCCGGCCTGGTTCAAAGAGAACGGTTACACGACTGTCTCTGTTGGAAAAGTTTCACACCATCCAGGTGGTCGCGGCGGTGCAGATTGGAACAATGGCGACGAACCCGAGATGCCGCTCTCATGGGACCGCCACCTGCTCCCGGCAGGCGACTGGCAACATCCCCGCGGGTGGATGCACGGCCTGGCTAAAGGGGAAATTCGCAAGAATGCCAAGGACATGGATGTCTACCAGGCCCTTGAGGGTGAAGACGACATCTACCCGGACGGCATTTCTACCAACGAAGCGCTCAAGCAGATGAAGGAGCTGGCCACAGACGACAAACCGTTCTTCCTCGCGGTAGGCATTCTCCGCCCCCACCTTCCCTTCGGTGCTCCAGCGAAGTATCTCGAACCCTACGAGGGAAAGAAGCTTCCTCCGGTTCCTCACCCGGAACAACCCGATTGGAGAACTACCTGGCACAAATCAGGAGAGTTCATGAAATACAATCGCTGGGGGCGCAACCCTAACGAAGACGCCGAATTCTCTGAAGAGGTTCGTCGCCACTATGCCGCCTGCGTCACCTATGCTGACGCTCAGGTTGGGCGGCTCATAGATCAATTGGAGGCCAGCGGAGAAGCTGACAACACGATTGTGGTGTTATGGGGAGATCACGGTTGGCATCTGGGTGAGCACGCCATCTGGGGCAAGCATTGCCTTTTCGAAGAAGCGCTCCGTTCTCCCCTCATTATTTCCTACCCCGGCATCAAGGAAGCCGGATTGGCTACCTCATCCACTGTTGAGACGCTCGATATCTTCCCCACCATTTGCGAAGTCTCAGGGCTTCCCATTCCTGATTTCGTTACTGGCCAGTCTCTCAAGCCTCAACTGGATTCCTCGGCAGCCGAGGGGCATCCGGCCTTCGCCTACTCGAAAAGTAGCCGCACCGTACGCACTACAACCCACCGCCTAATTCTACACAGGGATGGCTATGCCGAACTCTACGATCATACTAGCGAAGTTGGTGAAACGAAGAATGTTGCCGAGGCCAACCCTGAGAAGGTCGAAGAACTCACCGCTCTAATCGAATCACGGCTGGCAGATTAGACATAGAAGGCAAAGATTTTGAGGCCTCTGGATCGATAGCTTCCGAACTTGGCGGAAGACCTGTCTTGGACACACCCACCCTAATCTTGCGCGTCATTGTCTGCTCCGGGGACCGTCGAGAAATTGATCACCCACCAGTCAATTTGCCGTAAACCTTCACAGCGGTCAGGCAGGCCAGACCGCATGACACAAGAAAGCCCAGTCCGGCGATCCCGATGATTGGAGCCGGAACCTTTCGCTCCCCTTTGAGGTCCTTCCTTGTCCCTAGATACACAAGGGCTGCAGCCAGCGCAGGGATACCCAGAACCGTCATTGCCTGCGCGATCGTGATGAGAACAACCGTGCTTCCTTCCCTGGCGAAAAACATCATGGCAACTCCCATCCCGATGACCAGCGCGAGCGCTGTTAGGTGAACAGGCCCGGAATCCGAGAGCCTTGCTCCTTTCCCCAGCGAATCCGACATCACCGTTCCCCCGATAAGGCAGTTCACGAGAAATGAGCTCAGCGCTCCGGCGAGAATCCCTGAGGCAAACACCACGCGCGCCCACGGACCAAAAAGTGGTTCAAGTTGCAGGGCCACCTCACCGACCGATGATAGAACCACCGACTCCTCGTGACCGTAAAAGACCCGGTAGGAAGTCAGCAGGATAGCCATTGTCATGATTCCCAACACAGAAATGCTGACCACGGAATCGGTCAGCCCCTTGCGAAGATCACCCAGTCCCCATCCTTTCTCCTTGACCAGGTAAGCCTGGTAAAAGGCGCCTCCCACCGAAAAGGTGGTCCCGATCATCCCAAGAAGCGGAAGCAGATTCGGGGTTTCGCTCGGTTCAACAGGGACATAGCCACGGGGACGAGAATAAGCCACGACCAGATTAACGAGGAAAGCGAGGCTCATCAGACCGATGAGGAACTTCATCAATTTCTCGACGGAGGAATATAAATTTCGCAATAAATAGAGAGAGGCGACGATCAGCCCGTTGAAGACCAAAAGTATGCCCAGTCGCATACCCAACGACCACTCGGACTCGCCAAAGAGCGCCTCCAGTCCGCCGATGAGAGCGATGTTGTTCGATGACTGAAACAACGCCACGAGACCAAATAGAATCAAACCGATCACAATCGTCACGCCGCTCCCCAATCGCTCTCGCAATTCCGTGCAAAGACTACCCTCATAGACAGCCCCCAGCCGCGCTGACAACGCTACCATTCCGATCATCAGCACAGCCGCACAGACCACCACCGGCAGCCCGAGCACTCCAAATGTCGCACCGACTTTAGAACTTGTCAGGATCGAGCCTGGTCCGAGCACAACAGCCGCCACAATAATGGCCGGCCCAATAGATTTCAAAAGTCCTCTCATATGTTTTCTCCGACGGCTTTTCCGGGATTGAGCGCAACGACTTGCTCGATTTCAGCATCACTCATCCCGAGGTAGCGACTCAAATTTTCCCGCATCTGTTGAATGGTCAGGGTTGAGCCGGAAAGATTTGGCGACCCCGGTCGACGTGCCACTCCGGAAGAATCAACCGCCACCGGCTCACCCGAAAGCTCGTAAGTGCCCGCCCCAAGGCCCGAGGCTGAAATCGCATCAGTTACCATGATTGCCCGGTCCAGTCCGACCAGATCAAGATAATTCTTCAGGGCAAAAAAGTCGATGTGATGACCGTCCGGGATAAAACCGATCCAGAGAGATTTTCGCAGACTCAATACCCGCTGGATGATGTTGTCATGGCGCGGCAAATCGACGGGACATCCGTTACCAAGGTGCGTCACCATACTCAAACCCTGGTCTATCACGATGCGCAGCTGATCCCGACTCGCATTGGTATGGCCTGCTGAAACAACAACATCACGGTCTGCGAAGTAACGCGTGACTCTCCCGCCGGCATCGACCTCAGGCGCCAGGGTCACTACCTTCGTCAATCCTGCCGCCGCATTCAAAAGGCGCTGGGCATCTTCGATGTTGGCGTTCTTGGTCAGGTTAGCCGGGTGAGCACCGATATATCCAGGCTCGGCACTGAGAAAAGGGCCCTCAATGTGGAAACCGGCAATCACCTCGCCGACGAGATCATCCTGTTCCCTAAGATCGACGAGATTACGAAGTTTACTCTCCAGGTTTTCGACGGAGTCCGTAATCAACGTGGCGAGGATTCGGTCTCCTCCATCCCGGCGGACTGCCTCACAGGCCTCGTGCAATTGTGACCCTTTCAGTTCGAAAGAATTGAAATCCACACCGGCATAGCCGTTGACCTGAAGATCGAACGGTTTCACAACAGCGAAGCAGCTTCCTGGTCGAAAAAGAAATGACAATCCGGATGAGTCTGCAAAATAGACGCCGGCACTGCCGGGGTAACTTCCCCCTTCAGGGAATTCTTTACCGCCTCAGACTTTCTCGTATCGGGCACTGTGCAGATGATAGTCTTGCTCGCCATGATCTGGCGGATCGACATAGAAATCGCCTGATTAGGGACGGAATCAAAATTTGGAAACCAACCTTCTCCCAACTGTTGCTGACGGCAGGCTTCGTCAAGGTCAACGACGAGGTAGGGTTCGTTCGTTTCAAAGTCTGCCGGAGGATCGTTAAAAGCGAGGTGTCCGTTCTCACCAATGCCTACGAAAGCCACGTCAATGCTTTGCCGTTCGATCAGTGCCCCCACCCTGCTGCATTCGAATCCGGCGTCACCTTCGCCATCGAGAAAATGGAACTCTTTCAAAGGCAGAGGCAATTGGCTGACAAAACGCTGCCACAAATACTTTCTAAACGAAGCGTCATGCGAAATCGGAAGCCCGATATATTCATCCAGGTGAAACCCCGTGATCTGCGGCCAGGGCAAATCACGTTGCCTAAGGCTTTCAAGCATTTCAAACTGCGAAGCCCCGGTGGCTACAATGATCGCAGCACTCCCGTTGGCAGTCAAAGCATCCTGCAAGCGGCTCGATCCCAGTTCGGAAGCAGCACTTCCCATCTCCGTTTTCGAGCCAAAAATGTTCACGTTCATGAGGCTGAGGTTGCTGCTACGAGTTTTTCCAATCGCCCGGCATAGTCGACCCAGACTTTCCGGGCGTGCCCGGTATCATCGATATCCTGCCCGGCATGAATCGCGGCGGCGAGATGGGGCTCGATCGAAAGCCACCCCTCATAACCGTTTGACTGGAGGTCTTTCAGGATTCTTTCTTGGACCGGATCTTCGTCCACGAAACAAGTCGCAAACTCTCCATCGTCACCCGGTATCGCTGCCTTAATGTGGACATGCACAATTTCACTACGACAGGCATCGTAGTAGTCCCAGGTCGCTTCACCGCTTTTTTCGTGGAGAGTGTTATTTCCGGTATCGAAGATCAGTTTGAATGAGGGGTGATCCACCTCCTCGACCAACTCTAGAAACCCTTCCCTCGCACCACCGTAACCGCTGCAATTCTCGTGCCCGAGGATAACTCCTTCTCCCTCGGCGATTTCCGCTAGCTCACGAATTCGTCTCACTACCTCATGTCGCCAATCTGAATCCTCCAGAGGAGCTTCAGTGGAATTGGGATATGACATGATCCTGAGAAACTGACAACCGCACTCTCTCATTCGCGGTGCGACTCTCACCAGTTCGTCTTCGTCGATCTGAAAATCAGTATCGACTGGGCGCGCCCAGTTCCCGATTTGCCCTCCAAATCCAACCACCGCGATACCTTCTGATTGCAGGTAATCCCACGATTGCTTCCACTCATCATCGGTCTGATCGCAGACGTTCTTTCCGTCGATCAATCGGAGTTCGATGGCAGACCATCCCACTTGTTTGAGAACGGACACCTGATCAGCCAGGGATTTTTCGGCTTCATCAGCAAATCCAGTGTATTGAATCGGCATGCAGTGGGCTTAACGAAATTACCTTGTCCGATCAACCGCAATCCCCCCGCAACCCCGTCCCAAGCGCCTTTCGGGTAAATTTTACCCGGATTTCTGTCACAAACAGGGCGTTTCCGGACTATTCTCTGTGCATGGCGCGATGAAAACAGATCGGCGCGATGGTGACGCTATATTTTTATCGTCAAACACCTCGGAATATTCGTACGCTTCGCGCCCTGAATTGTAATCCCTCCCAACTATAGGTCTCCATTTTTGAAATACACCCATGAGTAGCGTAGAAAACCTCCTTAGGGAAGGCCTTGAAAAAGATCCTTCCAACTGGGACTTGAGAATCGAGCTCGCCCAAAAACTGGTCGAAACCGGCGATGCCGACGGGGCCGCCAATACCATTGCCTCAGGCGAAGGCAATTTGGCCGACGACGCCCAACTCCACCAGGCTCTTGAGCTTGCCAGTGGTCACACCGACGCAGGCAACTGGGACTCCATCCTCAAGTCTTTTGTCGAAGCCAACCCAGCCAGTGGATACGGCCATCGTATCCTGGCTTCGCACCTGCTTGTCCTCAATCAATCCGACCAGGCCCGCAAGCACTACGACGCTGCAATCGCAATTGAACCTTCCTACGCTGATGCTGAATTCGAAGCTTCCATCGATGCCCACCCCTCCGGCACTAAAGAGGAAGTTGAGAAAGTCCCCGAGGCTGCATCGACAGGATCTGAACCGGTCGCTCCCAAAACCCTCCATCCCCCGGGAGAAGAAGGTATCGAAGAGCACGAGACACACGAAGAACCCCCTGTTCCTAAAATTCACGAAATCCATTCCGAAGATGTGCCTCACGACTACGACGCAGGTGAGGACGAGAAAGGCCACGAGCGCTATCTTGTCACCCAAGAAGGTGAAGCGATTCATGCGGCAGAACAGGAGTCGACCCGAAACAGCAAGATTTCAGCAATCCTCGTCGCTGTTGCCGTTCACCTCGTCATCGCTGCGCTCTTGATCCTAGCCAAGGTGGCGCTTCCTCCGAATAAGCCGCCCCAGATCATCGGCACCGCTGCTCCTAATGAGAATGCGGACGACCTGGAGAACGTTAAGATGGAGAAGCAGCAGGTGCAGCCGACCGCTCAGAGTGCCTCCACTCAGATGCAGGTGACGACAGCATTTTCCACCTCATCCTTTGCTGTTCCGGAGTTTGACTCCACCACTATGACTTTTGAGCCGCTCGGCATGGGCGATTCATTTGGTCCCTCTATGAGCTTTGAAGGTGATGACAGCGGCAGCATGGTTTCGTTCTTTGGATCAAAGACGAGTGCAACCAAGGTGGTTTTCGTGGTGGATGCTTCGGCTTCCATGAAAGCGACTGGTAAGACTGGCAAGACGAAATTCTCCCTCATGCAGGAGGAGTTAAAGCGCACGGTTAAGTCGCTACCTCCCGGCGTGGAATTCCAAATTCTTTTCTTCTCCGGCCCTTCCTGGTGGGTTGGAGAATACGACAAGAAGAAGTTCAAGGAAGACTGGACCCAACACGCCAGCGGAAAGAACTTCTGGGAATTCCAAGGTGGTGACCCCGACGATTGGCCCGAGGTTAAGTATATCAAAGCCACGCCGAGTAAACTCCGCAAGGTAGCTGAGGAAATTGACAATACTAAAATGGAGTTCGGAACGGACTGGCGTGACCCGCTCAAAATGGCCATGAACATGGAGCCGGATGTGATTTACTTCATGACTGACGGTGCTGTTGGCAAACACCCTGACAAAAAGCCGGTTGTTGATGACGTCCTCGATTTCAATCGCACCAAGAGCCGGGCAAAAATCAACTCGATTTGCTTCATGGTTCTGAAAGCCTACGAGAATCTCAAGGAGCTGGCTGACAAGACTCGCGGCGAATTTACTCTCGTGACCGAGGAAGGTGAAATCCTCCGGGGCAGAGACGTCGAGAAGCTGGCGAACAAATAGTCGCCAGCTTCTTTGGTCCGAAAAGAACCACTATTTCCCGGGCTCTTTTGCTGTGATCTATGGCAACGCAGCGAAACCGGTTGCTGAGTCGCTTCGGCACCGCCGGCAATTTCAACCAGAGGCACACTGACAGCTGTGGCTGCTCACGGCAGCGACAAGGCTAAATTCGCTTCATCGTAGCGAGACGACGGAAGTTTGACTAACGATTCGACTCCGTCGGACGAAAGGTTAGCACCACCCGACAACGATGCTTGAAAGGCTGGTGCTCCAACCAGGGTTCCTGAAAAAGATAGTAGCCGCGAGACTCATGAAACAAAATCTGCTGGAGAATGAGACTTTCCACCTCCGAAAACTCAATATTCTCATCCATCCAGTCGAGTCGCTTCTCAACACGACGTTTGACCGAGCAGAATCGGTTGATGGTCTGATCTTCGAGATCCTGAATTTTGGCAAGCGCTTCGTTCCGGGACATTGTTTGTTTTACGCCTGCCATCCTAGCTCGAAACGGTGAAAACAGTGTTTTGGAGCCCAAATGACCGATTATGAGCTCGAAAACGTGGTTTGGCTCCACAATAAAGCGACAGACTGTCCTTCCCTAAGGTTAACGCTCCCAATTTCTCATATTGCGTGATTTGTGTAGTGTGGCAAACGAGGTCCCACAGTCGCTGAAACATTATTCACCGTTTCGATGATCGGTATTCTTTCCACCCTCCTCAGGGTGGGGTCGGCTCTGGCTCGCAAATCGCCGCGACAACTCCTGAAAACTGGGTAACCTCCTGCGAACATTCATGTATTGGAAACCGCATATTATCAGGCTCACCGAAGGACCCTCCGCGCGCGCCGGGAAGATTGATGCGCTCTTCTATCCACCGCTCGCTGAGGAGACAATCGCGGCCTGGGAATCGGAAAAAGGTCACAGACTACCTGAAGAAATTCGTTCCTACCTGCTCCAATCAAACGGGCTTGAAGCGCAGTGCGGCACGATCTGGCCCGTCCTCCCTTTTGAGCAATGGGAGTTCATTTACGACGAATGCACCGCTCCACACCCGTGGCTCCGGTTCGGTGAAACCAAAGACTTCCGCTACCTGCTCTCCCTCGGCCATAGCCCCTCCGTCTACCGTCACGCCATCTTTGGGTCAGACGAAGAATTCTTCGCCGGAAACTTCGGTGACTATCTTGAGAAAGTATTCCGAAACGAAGCCTAGTCTCCCGCACTAGGCCCTATCACTTCAGCCATTTCGAAACGAAGTCTGTCCACCACTTCGCCCATCTCTTCAAAAAGATTGTTTTCTTCACCAGGATCTTTGGCCAGATTATAAAGCTGCCCCTCCGGTTCCTCTCTATACGCTTCGGCCGACACCTTGGTGAAGCCACCGGAACCTTTGCCCTCAATCAGTTTCCAGTCACCGGAACGGATGGTCATCAGTTTACGACCCGACTGCATTACCACTGGCGGGCGCTCGCGGGAGCTCTTCCCTCTCAAAGTCGACAGAAAGCTATGACTGTCCGGCCCGCCGTTCGCGGCCAACTCACCACCAGTCAACTCGGCCAGCGTCGCGAGAAGGTCGGTAAACGAGATTGTCTTATCCGCCACCGAGCCCGCCTCCACCGCCTCCGGCCAGCGAATAATGAAAGGCATGCGATGCCCAGCCTCCCAGGCGTCGGCCTTCATCCCCCGAAAACCGCCGGAAGAATCATGGTTCAATCGCTCGACATCCTCTTCATACCAAACCGGCCCGTTGTCGGAAGTAAACAAAAGTAGGGTATCCTCAGTCATACCCGCCTCTTCCAGAGCGGACAAAACCTTTCCAATCTCGTCGTCGACCATGGTCATGAAGTCACCATACATTCCAGCTTTGCTAGTCTCTTTGAATTCCTCTGAAGGCAGCCACGGTGTGTGAGGTGCCGGATAGGCCAGGTAAAGCATAAGAGGTTTTTCCTCATCACGGTTTTTGATCACCTCGATCGCTTCAGCGGTGAGGCGCGGCAGGACTCTGTCGAGTTTCAAGTCAGGGGAGATGCCACCGGCGCGCCAGAATTCACCTTGAATCGGTGACCAACCGTCAGTCGCATTGTCTCCAATTTCGTCTGTAGGAGGCATCACCGCTTTGTCTCCCCGAATGTAGAAATACGGAGGAATGTCTGTGGACGCTCGTATCCCGAAATAAGATTGAAAACCCTGGTCAACCGGTCCACCGGGAAGCGGATTATCGTAACCGGTTTCACGAAAACCGAGGTGCCATTTCCCAACCATTGCGGTTTGATAACCCTGACGTAACAATAATTTCGCTATAGTGTCTTCCTTTTCTTGGATTACCGGTTTGGTCGGCCACACCGAAATATCTGTTCGAAAAGGATAGGTCCCGGTCATCAATCCATATCGCGAGAGGTGACAAAGAGGGCCCGGAGCGTGGGCATCCGTGAATCGCATTCCCGCGGCAGCGAGTTCATTAATATTCGGCGTTTTAATCTGTGATTCCGGATTGTAGCACGCGGCATCGCCGTAGCCCATGTCGTCGACGAGAATCACCACCACATGAGGATTCTTACCGTAGACAACGGAAGAAGCTGCGACAATTCCAGCCGCGAGGGCAAGCGTTTGAAGAAATCTCATGAGCCAACCTCAACCCTTGAAACTCTCCCTGTCAATTCGCCGGTCGGAACTCGCGGCCCCTGATCATGGTGGTTTCCTATCTTAACCGGACTCGACCACGTCCAAAAATTCGCTTTCAACGCTCTGCCGGTTATGAACCAACATCATCTGACTCAACTGGAGCAGGTAGCTTCTGCAAGAGGTCTGCATCGTGAATTCGATGCTGTATATTAAAAAGCCGGCCATCTACCTGAAATCCTCTCTATAGCCTCTCCCGCCGGGCTATCAGCAGCCTTCAATTCCATTCTTCTTGCTATCGAAAAAGAGGATAAAGAACGAAAGATACACTTTCGTATCCCCACTTTCCCGCGTCGAAAATCTTAAATATCGGTCTGGTTTCTGCAGAAACCCGATCGAAAAAGGCAGAATGAGCCATTTCGTCCACTTTTTCTCTCTTTTTGGACAATATTACTGAATCAAGTCGCTCCTTCATCGTCTCTTTACTACTATTCGGTAATCTCCTCCGCCGAGTTTTGTTCACACACAAACCCTGAAATCGCCCTGTGATAACGTCTGACCCTATTGTATCGGAGTACGCTTCGCACATCGAAAGAAGCCTGGCTAGAGCCGCTGGAGAACTGGGACCCGAGGAGTTCAAAGGAGTCATTGGAGACCCCGGCTTGTCCGTCTTACGGACGGCCATGGACTACATCAATGCTGACTTCATCTCCATCTGGTTTGCCAATCAGGATCAAAAAAAACTCGTCGTCACCCACAGCGAACCTGACCCCTCATTCATCGGCTGGGAGCAATCCATTTCCGAAGGCCTCATATCGCTGGCCTACGCTTCCGAGCAATCGCTTTGCGAAAACCAGGTCTACCTGAACGCTCAGCACTCGAAACGCATCGATGAAGCTCTCAATCAGGTTACCTGCGCAATGATCGTGACGCCTTTCTACATGTGCGGGACGCTCCGCGGTGTGATCAGCACCGTCCAGATCAAGGACTCCGAGGATGCCCCAGATCCCCCCGGCTTCTCCGCCAGTAATCTTAATCGGATGCGTCGTCTTTCCACCGTCCTCGAAAGACTGGTCAACTATCGCCTTCTTACGAGACTACTTGACCTCGAACTATGATTGACCATGCCATCGCCGACGCCTCCTGGCCCAGCCTTGAAGAAGTGCGCTCCGCTGCGAAGTCAGGCAGTGGTGCTGGGGTCAAGGTGGCTGTAATCGATTCGGGAATTGAAGCGGATCATCCGCGCCTCAAGGGGCTCAAGTTGACCGACTCAATCGCGTTTGAAGAACAGAATGGCCGTATTGAAACGCTCGAAGGGCTAGGCAGCGATGCCTATGGTCACGGCACTGCCATCGCCGACATCGTCCACCAGTTTGCCCCGGACGCCGAGGTAGGAAGCTTCCGGGTGATTGACGCTCGCAGCTTTTCCAAGACACATCTTATCTGCGCCGGTGTGAAGGAAGCGATCAAGCGCGGCTACCAGATCCTGAACTGCAGTTTTGGCTGCCGGGGTCTGGCCAAATTTATTCTGCCTCATAAAGAGTGGGCTGACGATGCCTGGCTCAAGGGAGCCCATGTCGTTGCCGCAGCCAGCAACGCCGACAGCACAGAGGCTGAATGGCCGGCTCATTTCGCATCTGTCATTGGCGTTGATCTTGCGGACACCGACACTAACGACGTCTTTTATCGCCCCAATCACCTTGTCAGTTTCTCCGCAAAGGGCGAAAACGTCGAGGTCGCCTGGCTGGGCGGAGGGATTCAGATGCAGACCGGGACGAGCTTTGCGGCGCCGCGGGTTACCGCTCTGATTGCCAGAATTCTTTCCGTTTATCCTGCAATTTCTACTTCGATGATGCACACTCTCTTGTCATCTGTCAGTGAGCCTTGGCATACCGAGCTCAGTTCCGACTGGTGATATTGACACCAAACCTAAAACCAGCTTACTACCATGAAAGATGCTGCTACCTTCCTAGGGCCCGTCAATGAACTCCCCTCTGAGGGCGCCGATCTGGAACCATCCAGAAACTCCGAAGTCGAATTCGTCGCTTCGATATTCGCCGGCTCCGAGCTGACCTTTGATGTCTCGCGGGACGGAGTTTTCCTCCAATCCAATCCACAGGAAACCGACCTCTTCCAGGAATTCGTAGTCGATCTCGATGCCAGCGAAGAGGAACCCTACCTGCTGTGGAAAGACAACGCCTTTGATCTGCATCTCCAAGGCCTCTTCTGCGACACGAGGCCGTTTGAAGCACTCTCCGATGCTTCTGACCCGGAAGACTATGTCCGACGTTTTCTCGAAGTTCTTTCCACCTCACTTGACGATCCGGCGATCAAGCGAGACGGGGCGACTTTGCCCCTGATTCGCTGGCAGGCTGGCGACGACGGTGAGTCTGCCCGAATCCAACTGCTCGGGCTGCTGCTAACCAACAACGACCAGTTCAAGGAGTTTTGCGAAAACCAGGACGGCGATATCGGACTTATTTTCGAAGATCCAGAGGTGGAAGCCCATGGCGTTCGCGAAGTCGTAACCGCTGTTGCCTTGCTCGGGGTCACCATGAGCACCACGACCAGTGCCCAAGCGGGTCTCTTTAACTTCAAGGCCAAAAAAAAAGCCAAGGAAATGCGCGTTGCCCAGCTCAATGCGATCCAGGAAGCCCAGAGAGCTCCAATCCAGAACGCTCAGCGCACGGGCTACCTCGACGTCCACAACGACGCCTACATCGACTATCAGCTTCTTGAAACCGGCAAAAATGCTGAGAAGAAAGTCATTGTAGATATCGGACGTCAGCGCGCTTACCTGCTGGTCGGCAAACAGGTCGCTATTGATACGGCGGTTTCCACGGCACGTTCTGACAAACACACACCGCGCGGGACTTTCAAGGTCACTGAACGCATTGCTCACGGCAAGGTGTCCACTATCTACAATGTCGAAATGCCTTATTGGCAACGCCTCGATTCCACCGCCATCGGCATGCACATTGGCGATCTGCCCGGTTACCCCGCCTCAGCAGGCTGCATTCGCCTGCCTTACAGCGTGGCACCGGTGCTGTTTGCTAATATGGACAGCGGTATGACGGTCGAGGTTGTCGAGCTTTGGGATGCTGAGGGGCTGCAACAGCACCAACCAATGCGAATCGCCCAGGTTTCCCACTACAGCCGCTGATCTGCAGTATTGGCAATGGCTTTCAGGAATCCAGCAGGTCTCTTGCAAGGCGCGCCGGTCTTTGTGCATGAGTCCGAAATGAGTTGCTATATTAATTTTGCATGACTGGAGGGGCAAGCCCCCGCTTGACCGCAAAACAAATCAACTATTCCATCCCGCCACGACACCCGAACGTCGTTCGCGGTCGAGGCGAAACTCAACTCTTCCGATGCCTTTTGATATCCGGCATTTCTTGCGAACGCCGGGCGATTATCGACTGCGACCGTCGGCGATAATCTTGTCGAGGCGGGCCTTCATTTCTTCTGCCTTCTTTGCGTTGGATTCAGCCAAGTCGTTTTTCTCGACCGGATCATCAGCCAGGTTAAACAACTGGATCTTGGGTACTGCAGTCGTTTCCAGTAATTTCTCAACCACGACGTTGCGAGCCTTACCCTGAGCGTGGACCTGGAGTTTCCAGTCGCCCTGTCGGAAGCCGAAGTTTCCACGGCTACCGTTATCCTGCTGGACCAACTCGCTGCGTCCTTTAGCACCTTCTTTACCGAGCAGTGCCCCCATCACGTCGATGCTGTCACGAGCGGCATCCTCTTCGACGGCAGTGCCAGTGAGACTCGCAAAGCTAGAGTATAGGTCGATCGTGCAGACCATCTCATCAGAAACGCCGGGCTCAATCGTGCCCTTCCAACGGGTGATGAACGGGGTGCGAGTGCCGCCCTCGTAGACGCTGTATTTACCTCCGGTAAATACACCACCTGCTTTGTGATCACCCAGCTTTTCGAGAGCTTCGTCGGCGTAGCCGTCATCCATCACCGGACCGTTGTCCGAGCAGAAAACAATCATCGTGTTTTCAGCGAGACCAAGATCATCGAGGCCCTTCATGATTTCGCCGACACACCAATCGAGTTGGACGATTACATCAGCGCGGTAACCAAGATCAGTTTTTCCCTGGAAACGCTCATGTGGAATCCGTGGCACGTGAAGATCGTGAGAAGCAAAGAAAAGGAAAAACGGGCCGTCCTTGTTTTCCTCCATGAACTCGAGGGACTGCTCCACCCACTTGTCAGCAAGATCCTCATCGCGGAAGCGCGCCTTGTGGCCACCAGTGTAGAATCCAATCCGGCTGATACCGTTGTGAATTGTCGCGTTGTGACCATGGGTCCAGTCCATCTTCAACGTTTCTCGCTGGTTGATACCGGTGGGGTGTTCTGGACTCGGAGCCTTGCTACCGACCCAAATAGGATCGGAGGGATCGAGATTTAGGACGTGGTGGTCTTTCACGTAGACCTGAGGTACGCGGTCATTAGTGGTCGGCAGGAGGAAGCAGGTATCGAAACCAATCTCGAGCGGCCCGGGCTTCAGCTCGCCGTTCCAGTCCGGACCATCTTCGCCACCGAGACCCAGGTGCCACTTCCCGATGATCGCGGTGGAATACCCGGCCGTCTTGAACATGTCACCGATGCAGGTGATTTCGTGGTTCACCCGAAGAGGAGAACTCGGAGCCGCAATTCCCGTGTTCTTCTCACGGAACGCGTAAGTGCCGGTCAGGAAAGACCAGCGTGTTGGGGTGCAGGTAGATGCGGAGCAGTAACCGCTCGTGAAACGCACTCCTTCAGTGGCCAGTTGGTCGATATATGGCGTTTCAAAGCTTTCAGTACCGTAGCAGGAAAGATCCCCGTAACCCAAATCGTCTGCCATGATGACAATTACGTTGGGTTTCTGCGGCTCCGCTGCGGCAAGGCTTAGGCCAGTGAGAATGACGAGGGTGAAAAAAAGGCTGTTTTTCATAGATAAGGGCAGCCAAGCATAACGACGCCCCTTTAAAACTCCACTACTTCTTGACGCTAAACATCTGAACCGACTTAGAATCAGACATCCGGTAGCCTGTTACTAAAGGTAACGGAAGTGACACACCGGGCGGTAAGATGAACCGCAAGGAAATGCACAACATTCCCGTAGGTCGCCTGCAGCTTATTAGTCATCGAGATCAGGATTGCAGGACGCCACGACCACGATTGAGAATATCCGGCTCATAACAGAATTCTAGCGGCCCCCTAAACATAAATGCGCATCGAACGCGTTTTTTGGCCCCTTAAGCCACCAATCCCCGGCTACAGTTGGAGCTTAACGGGATTCGCGGCTAGCTCCCACGCAGGAGCTTCCGACAGCTCGATCCTGCGCTTGAACACCTTCGTTCCGCAGGTGGCGTAGAACGTATTTTCAAAGAGAAATACCTTGGACGGACAGCGCTCGCCCAGTGGTTGAGGGATAATGAACTTCACTCGCCCGGGTTGGTCACAGTTCTGAACTCCCAACGAAGAGGACTCGAGAAACATCAGCCGAACCGGCCAGAAGATGCATCAATGCAACCGTAAAGAGCAATCAAGTGCGTCTTGTCATGGCGGCTCTGTCTTAACCTCGATTAATGCTCGGACCCAGCAGAAAATCCGCCGTCGCCACGTCGTTTCTGAAACGGGGCACTCTCGATCACTCCATAGAGAATCCCTCGCAGTGTTCCTCCGTTAGCTTCAGCATCGCCAACAATCTTGTCGATCGTTGGCGCATCGAAGTATTCAATCCCCCGACCAATGGCATAAGTCAGCAGTTTTTCGGAAAGGGCCCGGTGAAAGTCTCCCTTCCGATCTGTAGCGAGGATATGACTGAGTTCCCTGGCATCAGAAAACCGCTCCCCGGTCATCAACTTACCGGAGGCGTCAATCGGTTGACCGTTCTCTTCATCACGCCAGAGACCTAACCGGTTGAAGTTCTCCAGTGCCAATCCGATCGGATCCATTCGCATGTGGCAGGACGCACACATCTTTTCCTCGGCATGAAGTTCGAGGAGTTCTCTCAAGGTGACGTTTCCGGGAAGTTCTTTTGCCGCCTCCTCCAGTGGAGGCACATCAGGCACTGCGGGAGGGGCTGGAGTCGCCAGGAAATTCTCCAGGACAAACAACCCACGCTTCACTGGAGATGTCCGGGTCGGGTTCGATGTCACGATTTGAAAGGTCGCCTGGTTAAGCAGGCCGCCGCGCCTCGATTCCTCCGGTAAGTGAACAAGACGCATGTTCCGTCCAGAAACTCCTTTCACGTTATACCAGTTGGCGAGTTCCTCGTTTAGGAAGGTGTAGTTCGCCGTCAGCAACTCAGTCGCGGGTTTATCGTGATCTAGAATATACTTAAAAAAGAGCTCACTCTCATGTCTCATCGACTCACGAAGGCGGCCGCTGAAGGTGCGCCGGACTCCTCCGTGGCTGCGAATATTCAAAGCGCGTTGATCGATGAAAATGGTCTGCACATCTCGAGCCTGAAGCCATTGCCCAACGAAATTCCTGTAAAACCTCTGTGTCTGAACACTCTTCAACATACGATCGACTTGAGGTCTAAGATTGTTGCGAAGCTCCCCTTTCGCTGCGAGCTCCAGCAATTCGTCGTCCGGGCAGGAACTCCAGAGAAAGTATGAGAGCCGCGACGCCAGCGCGAATTCATCGATGGGGACAATCTTCGAAGGGTTGTCAGGCTCTGGCTGGATTTCAGCTCGCATCAGAAAGCGTGGGCTCACGAGGATGGCGGTGATTGCCTGCTGAATCCCCTGCTCGAATCCGTTACCGGGCTGCTTTTCAGTTTCCCGGGCGATCGCTACGAGACGTTCGATCGTTTCCTGATCGACTGGCCGGCGGAACGTCATCGTAGCAACCTGTGTCAGAATTTTCCTACGATAAGCATCCCGCTTACTTTCGTCGGCGGGCGGAGCCCCTTCAGAAAATAGATACTGAACATGACGGGGATAATCCCTCTGACTTCCATGGAGCGGTCCGCGGATACGAATGGCATCGACATCGACAGCGAGGATCTTCTCGCCTTCAAGGGGAGGCTCACCCTCCTCGGTTTTGAGCCAGAGTGTTTTCTCACGACCACGCTTGAGATTGACCTTGGTTTTCAGAACCAGCTTGGCCGAGTTATCCCAACCAACGTTCCGGCTCACGAGCTCCTTGTCATCAACGCCGACTTTGAAATTCACGGTGTTCGAACTCGCGTCGGAAGATCCTTTGATCTTGAACTCGATACATATCTCATATTCACCGTCATATTCGACCGAGGGTTTCGCCTGCATTTTTCGGGGATGGTCGAACGGAATCCAGTCGACGTGCCAGTCTGCCTTCCTCTCGTCTTTAAACTCATCCAGGTTCAACCACCACTCCAAGATCTGCGGCCCCTCCTGAGGAACCACCTCTTCGGACACCTTTGAAGCCGCCTCGAGGTATTTCTCCATCAAGAGTGGTGAGATACTCAAAACATCACCGATTGTATCGAAGCCATACCCGGTATCGTCCGGAGGCAGGATGTTTTCCACATCGAAATCGATCCGAAAAATATCTTTGATCGTGTTGCGGTACTCTTCGCGATTGAGGCGGCGAATTGTGACGCGTCCCGGATCAGGGTTTTCGTGATCAATCTTGAAAACATCGCTCTCGATGAATGCGAGAACCTCCCTCCGCTCTTCTGGTGTGAACTGCTTCTTATCAGCAGGCGGCATCAAGTTGCTGCGCACGTTCCTCCAGATCTCATACCAAACATCAAAGTCCTTGAGGTGTTCCTCCACGGAATCCCAGTCGTCCATGGCGAAGTCGCCCTTGTCCATGCCGTCACCATGACAGTCATAACACAGCGTCGTCAGGATGGGCTCCACCTTATCGTAGGCCGCGTTCTCACCTCGCACCCCGGTAGCCACAAGAGCCAACGGAATCAACAAGCGCCAGACTGGAATGATCCTAACCATCTGTAATATCTTCACGCCACCCTACGCCGTTCTCCACCCGCGCAAGAACGTGTCATCCGTGACGTAATTATGTCGGCAAATTATTCGAGAGGCCTCACCGAGATCGACTTCAAGCGCCAGCGTCCCTCGGCCTCAACGCCATAATGAGGCGCACTGCTAAGGAGCAGTTTTTCGCCTTTTTTTAGCACCCCGATGTCACTGAGCACGCCTGACTGATTCTTCATATCGATCGCAGCGTCAATGCAGTAGATCGCAAGCGGGGCCTTGTCTTCCACCTGATAAAATCCCCCGCACTGACCATTTCCAGCGGCAATGGCGACATTTTGAACCACGACATCCCGGTCAAATGAGAGCGAAAGTGTCTCGCCACCCTCCACCTGTTTCAAGGTGCCGCTGGATGCCCCCATACCAAGCGGATTGAAGGAAGGCGCACCGTCCGAGAATTCGACCGAAAGCGCGACTCCATTTTCCACCGCGGAAAAAGTGCCGTTGGTGAATTCGTGTTTCATTCCCGATTTGAACTCGAAAACTCGCTCAGGACCGGTTTTCAGCTCAGCGAGTCGATGCCCGCCAATATTGCGATGCTCAAGAGCAAGCTCACTCAGATACTTTACCAAAGACTCCAACCCCGGTTCGTTGACACGATTATTCTCCTCCATTTGATCGCCGGAGAGATCATACAACTCGATAGGAACAGCTTTACCCATGCGCAGCAGCGAAGCATCAAAGAAGAGCTTCCACTGCCCCTCAATGACTTTGCCATTCACGGTTGGGGAATCCAGTCTCAGGGCGGACACCGCCGGATCATCTTTCGCCTCCTTGTGATCATGGGCAAACATCGGAGGACGTTCAACGAGTGTTTCGCCCTTCCAAGCCTTGAGGATGCTGAAGCTGTCTTCCGCTCCCTTCTCTCCTTTGGCCGGATCCGGCAGGTCATGCCCGAGAATTTCGGCAAAGGTAGCATAAATGTCAGTGTGTCCTACGGGTGAAGAATTGGTTTCACCCGGAGTCTCTGTATCACCGTTACCAACGCCACCTCCCGGCCACGAAACGATATAGGGAACGCGGTGACCACCTTCGTAGGTGGAACCCTTGTTGCTGCGAAACGGGCCTGATGCCTCTCGGGTATTTTTCTCCGCTCCGTTGTCGCTCGTAAAGATCACCACGGTCGTTTCGATCAGTTTCTTTCCGGGATAACGCGGATCATCGTTCGCTTCAAGCCAGTCAATAAAGCGGCCGAGGATAAGGTCGTTTTCATAAATGTAGTCGTGACGCAGGTCCATCGGCTCCCCCTTCTTCGTGCGAGAGGCGCCAGTGGCGGGTTTTCCATTGATTCCCTCGTCAGGCGTGTAGGGGCCATGATTCGACGGGGACGGGTAGTAGAGAAAGAAGGGCTTACCTTCATTTTCGCCTCCCGCAAGATGAGTCTCGAGATATTCCACGGACATGTCGGAGAAACGACTGCCCAGCTTAGTCAGGACGTAAGCATTCTCGCCTTCCCTGAACAGGGCTTTTCCATCACCACTCGCCGCAACCGCGGTGCGTTCATGCAGGTGTCCCGGTCCGACCGTTTGATTCGGTCCATTCTTCTTGTCGCTTCCTGCATCGGGACCGGAAGTTCCGTGCGAACGCGAAGTGTAACGAGCCAAGTCGAATCCGTGATCCACCGGCGCATCTGAGAGTGGCTGGGTGATATCTGCATCCGCCCACGCCGCAGCCGGGGAACCGTCAGCGCGAGAGTAACGCAGGCCCACATGCCACTTCCCGGTCATAGCGGTGGTGTAGCCTTCATCCCGAAACATGGTGGCCAGGGTCGGGCGGTCTTTTTCAATCATCGGGTCCCCCTGGTTGCCGAAGAGTACCCAGTGCTTGAGGCGATTCCGCCAAGGGTAACGTCCCGTCAGCAACCCGTATCGAGTGGGCGAACAGCGGGAGGAGGGCGTATGTGCATCCGTAAAGCGAACCCCGAGACGGGCCAGCTTCTCCATTGACGGGGTATCGACCTGCACTTCATCAGCATTCCCGGTGTAGTCTTGGAACGCACTGGTGTCACCCATACCCATGTCGTCAGCCATCATTAGGATGACGTTTGGTTTGACGACATCAGCCGCACCGGCAATACCAGTCGCAGCCAGGGCAACAAA
>PKCI01000120.1 GCA_002862135.1 Verrucomicrobiota bacterium
ACCCGCAACATTTTCGTTGATACGGGCCTGCTGAGAAAGGATGAAGCCGCCGAGGTGAAGTCTCTCTTTGCCGGTATTGGGATCGAGATTGAGACCATCGACGCGTCTGAGAGGTTTCTCTCAGCGCTCTCTGGAGTGACTGATCCTGAGAAGAAGCGCCGCATCATTGGCCGCCTCTTCGTGGATGTGTTTTTCGATGCCGTGGGTGATGATGTTGAACTGCTTGCGCAGGGCACGCTTTATCCGGATGTGATTGAGAGCGCCACGAGTGGTTCAATTGCCTCGACGATCAAGACGCACCACAACCGTGTTGATCGCATCATGGAGTTGAAAGATCAGGGCCGCGTCATTGAGCCGCTGGACGAACTCTTCAAGGATGAAGTCCGACAACTTGGTCGAGTCCTAGGGCTTCCTGAGCGTGTTGTTGGTCGCCATCCTTTCCCTGGTCCGGGGCTGGCAGTTCGCTGCCCTGGTGAGGTCTCCGAAGAGAAATTGAAGATCATTCGCGAGGCCGACGATATTTTTATAGGGCTGCTGCGAGAACGTCACTTGTATGATTCCGTGTGGCAGGCCTATGCTGCTCTCATTCCGACCAAGACCGTCGGAGTCAAGGGAGACGAGCGCAGTTATGAGTATGCTCTTAGCTTGCGTGCCGTGACCAGTGAGGATGCCATGACCGCCGAGTGGGTGCATTTGCCCTACGAACTTCTGGCCGAGATTTCTAATCGCATTCTTAATGAAGTGCCTGGCGTGAATCGCGTTCTCTACGATATCTCCACCAAACCGCCAGCGAGCATTGAGTGGGAGTAGGAGAGTTGTGGTGCAGCGCCGGGATTAGATGTTGGAAATTAGCTACCGTGCGTTGCATTGCGCTTCGCAGGCGAGGCGGGACGAGGTCGCCTGTTGGTTGATTTTGAGAAGTGGCCCTGAAGGTGTTGGTCTATGGGGTCCTGGCTGTCGTGACCATTGCTGTGGTTGGTTTGTAGCTATCAGGTCGTCGCGGGGGGCTTGATCCTCTACCCCCTCGGTGTCATGGGTATGGCGCGTCCCCCGGACACGTCAGCCTACCTGAAAAGAGCGCGGGGAACCCGCGCTCTGATGAAGGACTGGTGTTTAGTCGCTAATGTCCCTACGTCTCCTAGGCCTGCGTTCCCACAGCTTCCACCTTTGACATCTCGGCATCAAGAACCTCGCGGCGGAGGTTGGTGCCCGACCTGCGAGCCCACCAAAGAACGATCGGGCAGGCGATGAAGATGGAAGAATAGGTTCCAATCAGCACACCGATAATCAGAGTTTCTGCGAAGTTACGGAGACCAGGACCACCGAAGACGAACAGCACCACCACGGTAATCAAGGTAGTCAAACTGGTCAGCAAGGTTCGGGCGAGCGTCCGGTTGAGAGAATCGTTCATGATGTCCTTGACGTCTCCCCGCTTGGTGGCGAGACCTTCGCGAACGCGGTCGAAGACCACGATGGTATCGTTGATGGAGTAACCGGCGATAGTGAGGAAAGCGCCCACAGTGATCAGGGTGAACTCTTGCCCAAGTAGGGTCGTAATACCGGCAACAACGATAAGGTCGTGGAAGAGAGCGGCGATCGCCCCCAGAGCGAAAGCAAACTCAAACCGGAAGGTAACATAGACGAGAATCGCAGCGACACCAAGCAGGAGAGCGATTCCCGAAGAGATCAACATCGACTTACCAACAGCTGAACCGACCGAGGCCACTGTGGTGTCTTCGAGTTTCACGCTAAGATCCTTCTGGAGGTGTTCGACGATTTGATCCGCGGTGTTGTCGGCAGAACGAATCAGAAAGAACTCTCCGTCGGCACCAACTGGGCTCTGAGCCTGCACAATGGGCTCTCCACCAAGGTTGAGGCTGGAAAGTGACTCAGAGATCTTTGCCACCGAGAGATCCTCAGCAGATTGAATCGTAATGGAGTCACCGCCTTTGAGCTCAACTCCGCGGGGATCCACGGTGGGAACCACGATAAGCGAGACAACTAGCACGATCAGTGAAGCAAAAAGGCAGGCCTTGCGCTTGCCGAGGAAGTCGATCGCGTTCTCAGGCACCATGTTCATGAAGCTGAGCTTCTTGAGTAAGTTGGTTCCTGTCGCCCAGTTGAAGCAGACACGAGTCACAAGCAGAGAGGAGAACAGGGTCGCGAAAATACCGATGATCAAGGTTATGGCGAATCCCTTCACCGTTCCGGCTGCCAGCGCGTAAAGGATGATCGCGGTGATCAGCGTGGTGATATTTGCATCTATAATAGCGGAAAAGGCTTTCTCGTAAGCCGTGTCGATCGCTGCCTTGAGTGATTTACCGGCTGCCATTTCCTCTCGGAGGCGCTCGTAAATGAGCACGTTGGCATCGATGGCCACACCGATCGTGAGAATGATACCGGCGATACCCGGAAGGGTCAGGGTGAACTGGAACATGGCCATCGTTCCGAAGATAATGGCGATACTGATACCGAGGCCGAGCAGGGCGAGGATACCGGCAAAGCGGTAGTAGATGAGGATGAAGATCAGGGTCAGGGCTAGACCTGCGACACCGGCGAGGATACCCTGTTTGATCGTGGCCTCACCCATAGTTGGGCTGATGAAGTTGGAGTATTCGATCTCAATCGGATTTTCAAGCGGGTTTTCCAATGCTGAGGCGAGTGCCTGGGCCTCGTCCCGGGTGAAGTCACCGGTAATGGAGCAACCCTGAGCAAATGGCTCGCGAATGACGGGAGAAGAGAGGATCACGTCATCCATGATAATAGCGAGCGGCTGGTTGGTATTTTCACGGGTGAGCGGGCCCATGATCTTGGCGCCGTCGCTGGTGAAGGAAACGCTGATGGAGTGTCCGGAGTCGCCGTAGAAGTAGCCGGCGCGGCTCACGTTTTCACCTTCCATGTCGCGCTTGATCTTGACAAGACCGTAGCGATTAATAGGCCCCTCGCTGCCATCGTCGAGCGTGTCAGGTTTGTAAGGGAGTGCTTCGTAGCCGGGAACCACCTGACCACCAGCTGCCACCTGTGCGGCAAGTAGGTTGCTCTGAGGATGAAGAATGGAAAACTCCAGCTTCGCCACCTGTTCGAGGATCTCTTCGATCTCTTTCAGTTTTTCCTGACCCACCCCGGGCATTTGCAGGAAAATGCCGTTTTCGCCTTCGGGCGCGAGGATCACTTCGCTGGTGCCAAGTGAGTTGAGTCGCTTGTTGAGAACGTCGATGACCTGTTGCTGCTGCGCGGGAGTAATTTCTCCTTCACCGCTCGGGATGATCTTGATCTGCATCGAGACACCACCCTGAAGCTCGATGCCTTTTTCCAAACCGATGGAGCTGTAAAGCCAGACGCTGAGCCCCGTTATGAATACTGCCAGGGCGGTTCCTGCCATGCGCTTGCGCTTGGTGGACTCGGTAGCGAAGTAGTAGACAAAGAGCGCCAGAAGACCGAGGCCAAGAAGGAACGTCATCTGAGACGAAACGCCGACAAAAGCTGTCTCTTGGATGGCTCGAGTGGTGGATTCCATGGCCTCGACAGTCTCAATGGCGGCTTCACCAGCTTCTTCAGCGGCGGATGGGGTGTCTTCGATGATCGGAGCAGTGGACTCAGCGGCTGACGGTGCCGCGGCAGCGGGAGCTTCAGTGGCGCTCGCATCGGCAGCCGCATCTTCTCCCGGTGCGGTGACTGCTTCCGTGGATTCGGTTGCCTCGTCTTCTTGAGCTGGCATGTGTTTTACAGGATTGGATGAATCAATTCAGAGTTCAAGGGCTTCGGCCCTTTGGAGGGAGGGGGGGATTTTTGAGAGGCGGATCAGCTTTCCGTTTCTACTTCTTTTTCCTCGTCGTTGACGTCGTTGTCTTTGCCGCCCTTCGGATCGACGGAGGCGATCGCGGAACGATCAAACTTCATACTGATACCGTCGGCCACTTTTACGGAGACAGTCTTGTCGGTCATTCCGGTGACGAGACCGTGAATTCCACCGATTGAGACCACTTTGTCGCCTTTGCCGAGGCTCTTGCGCATTTTTTCTTGTGCTTTCTGCTGTTTACGCTGGGGACGAATCAGGATGAAGTAGAACATGACCATGATGAGAATCATGGGAACGAACATGCCGAGGCCACCACCGGCAGGGGCACCTTCGCCACCAGCAGGTGCGGCAGGTGCGGCTTCTTGGGCGAGAATAAGGAGATGTGCTATCATTACTTTCTTAAAATTTGGATCTGTTTAGACAAAAAGACGCCTGGCGTTCAGGCGTCGATTCTTTCACCGAGGTATCGGCTTATAAAATCTGCCTTAAAATCGGCAAACGTGCCGGCCTCTATAGCACCGCGAACCCGTTTCATCAAGTGGAGATAAAAGGTGACGTTGTGGAGCGTCAGCAGCCTGAGACCGAGGATTTCTTCGTTTTTGACTAGGTGGCGGAGGTATCCCTTTGTAAATCCTTGGCAAAGGGGGTGCGTTTCGCCGTCTGGAGCGAGTAATTCCCGGCTTTTTTCCCATTTGGCGTTCTTAAGGTTAATCGTCCCGTCGGGGGAGTAGGCCGTGCCGTTGCGGGCGACGCGGGTCGGGAGAACACAATCGAACATGTCGACTCCCCTGGAAACGAGCTCAAGGAGCTGATCGGGCTGACCAAGGCCCATGGCATAGCGCGGTTTAGTTTCCGGAAGAACCGGCGCGGCGACATCGACGGCTTTAAGCATGTCGGGCACAGGTTCGCCAACGGAGAGTCCCCCGATTGCGTATCCATCATAATCCAGGTCAACGAGGTCCCGGGCGGCCTTTTCCCGAAGTTCGGGATAACAGGCGCCCTGCACGATGCCAAAATATCGCTGGCCGGGCGGCCGGTGTTTCTCGATCCATTCCCGGGCTTTGACGGCCCACTTCTGGGTTAGCGCGAGGGAGTTCTTTGCGTATTCCCGTTCGCAAGGGTAGGGAGGGCATTCATCGAGAATCATGCAGATGTCGCTGCCAATGGAGCGCTGGATCTCGAGAACTGACTCAGGGGTGAGAAAGAGGGGGCTGCCGTCGATATGACTCTGAAATTGGACCCCCTCTTCCGTGATCTTGCGGAGCTTGGAGAGAGAAAAGACCTGATAACCACCTGAATCAGTGAGGATGGGGCGGTCCCACTGCATGAGGTTATGCAGGCCGCCGAATTCATCGAGGACCTCAGTACCTGGTCGGAGGTTGAGGTGATAGGTGTTCCCGAGAATTATTCGACAATCGAGGGCCGGATCGGTTAATTCCTGCGGGTGAACTGACTTGACCGTGCCGCGGGTTCCCACGGGCATAAAGGCCGGGGTCTCGACTTCGCCATGAGCGAGTTCGAGCCGACCGCGTCGGGCGGCGGTTTTGGTATCGGATTTGAGCAGGGTAAACATTCGCAATCTTGGGGGGGCGGGAGTTTAACCTCTTTTTCTTTTTCGTGCTCCTTTTCTTTTTCTGCTTCGGCCGGCGATGGCGACGAATCTCAACGTTTAGAATGATGGTATCGATTCACGGTGATGTGGTGGTGATAGAAAGCGCCCACTGGGAAAAGCAAAAATATAATGGAAAAGAAACGGAGCCTTCCAAAAGCCACGCAGGCTGTTTCCTCGACAAGGCGCCCACCGCATTTATCATCATCTCATGTCCGCTCCTCCCACTTCTCATGCCGGTTTGCTCAAATGGGTCGACAAGCTGGTTACTCTATGCAGACCAGCCTCGGTAGTATGGTGTGACGGTTCCGATGAAGAGTGGAACCGGCTTTGCGGAGAGCTCGTCGAAGCCGGGACTTTCATTCAGCTAAATCCGGAAAAGCGGCCTAATAGTTATCTTGCCTGGTCGGATCCGGAGGATGTTGCCAGGGTTGAGGATCGCACTTTCATCTGCAGTCGGCGTCAGGTGGACGCAGGTCCGACCAATCGATGGACAGATCCAGAGGAGATGCGCGAGACCTTGAACGGCCTCTACCGCGGATGTATGAGGGGGCGGACGATGTATGTCATCCCATTTTGTATGGGCCCCCTGGGCTCAGAGCAGTCGATCATCGGGGTTGAGATTTCTGACTCCGCCTACGTGGCGGTGAACATGAAGATCATGACCCGGATGGGGAATGCCGTGCTGGATCATCTTGGCGAAGATGGTGATTTTGTTCCGTGCGTTCATTCCGTGGGTGCTCCGCTTGAACCGGAACAGAAGGATGTTCCCTGGCCATGCCATGAAACCAAGTTCATTGTCCATTACCCGGAGGACCGGGAGATCTGGTCATTCGGCAGCGGATACGGTGGTAACGCCCTGCTCGGCAAGAAATGTCTCGCTTTGCGCATCGCCAGTGTGATGGCCCGTGACGAAGGCTGGATGGCCGAGCACATGCTGATCAGCGGCGTTGAAGACCCGGACGGGGAAAAACGCTATGTCGCGGGGGCTTTCCCGAGTGCCTGTGGAAAAACGAACTTTGCAATGCTGATTCCGCCGGAAAATTACCGGAAACAGGGCTGGAAAGTAACGACGGTCGGCGATGACATCGCGTGGCTTCGCCCGGGGGAAGACGGTAAGCTCCGAGCGATCAATCCTGAGGCCGGTTATTTTGGAGTGGCTCCAGGCACCTCGGAGAAATCGAATCCCAATGCGATGGCTTCGCTGACAGCGAATACCATTTTCACCAATGTTGCCCTGACCGAAGACGGGGACGTCTGGTGGGAAGAGATGACCGACGAACCTCCGGCCAAACTGACGGATTGGCGCGGCAATCCGTGGACTCCCGATTCTGAGACGCCCGCAGCTCACCCGAACTCGAGATTTACGGCTCCGGCCTCACAGTGCCCGGCGATTGACCCGGATTGGGAGGACCCTGCCGGAGTTCCCATCGATGCTATTATTTTCGGAGGTCGTCGTGCGACGACGATGCCGCTAGTCTTTCAGGCCTTCAACTGGGTCCATGGCGTTTACCTGGGAGCTAACCTCGGTTCTGAGATGACGGCTGCTGCCGAAGGCGCGATTGGGAAAATTCGACACGACCCTTTCGCGATGCTGCCGTTCTGCGGGTATAACATGGGTAACTATTTTGCTCACTGGTTGGAAATGAGGAAGAGGGTGAAGCATCTGCCGCGAATTTTCCATGTGAACTGGTTCAGGAAAGACGAAAACGACAAATTCCTTTGGCCCGGTTTTCGAGAAAACATGCGGGTTCTTGAATGGATCTTCGATCGCGTTTGTGGTCGAGGGTGTGGACACGAGGCCCAGTTCGGTTGGGTCCCATACTATGACGAACTCAATTTCGACGGTCTCGACTTTAGCGAGGAGCAGTTTGATCGTTTGATGGCAGTCAGCCATGAAGAGTTTCGCCAGGAATTGTTGTCGGAAGTGGACCTCTATCTCGATCTTTATGATCATATGCCGAAAGAAATGATTTTTCAGCGTGAATTGTTGGCCGGGCGGATGTGAGGCGATGTGATGTGGTCTATTTCGATACAAGTTGGTTGCCTGCGGGTTTGACACTGATTTCAGTTGATTCTTTGCTGTGTGAGGATGTTGGAAGAATCACAGGCCCGACAACGAATTCTTGACCAGGCAGACTCCGGTCCGGTAATTTGGGTTCCCCTAGAATTGGGACTGGATCAGGTTCTCGCCCAAGACATTGTGGGCCTGGTTGATTCTCCGCCGTTCGACAACTCGAGTATGGATGGTTATGCCGTGAAAGCGGCTGATGCGACAAGTGGGAGTGTGCTGGTTGTCGCAGAGGCAACCCAGGCAGCAGGCCTCGACCGGGAACTTGAGCTTTCTTCCGGTGAAGCGATCCGAATCTTCACGGGCGCTCCAGTGCCGGCGGGTGCGGATTCGGTGATCATGCAGGAGGATGTCGTAAGAGAGGGCGGAAAGATCACCATCACTCATGGTGTTTTTGAGGGTGAAAATATCCGTCGTCGCGGTGGAGATGTCTGTGCCGGGCAGCGGTTGCTGGATGCAGGGTCGGTGGTAACTCCGACGCGAATTGGATTGCTGGCATCGCAGGGTATTCCAGAGATTCCGGTGCACTCACGGCCTCTTGTGCAGATTGTCACCACGGGGGACGAGCTGGTCGAGCCCGGAGCCCCACTGCTGCCCGGTGAAATTTACAACAGCAATGCGCCTCTGTTGCATTCGGCGGTGACAAAAGTGGGAGGGGTCGCAGCGACTTCTCACGCTGCTGATGAAATGGATAAACTTCGAGAAGTGTTAGGTCATGCTTTGTCGACTGCCGAGGTGGTAGTGATCGCCGGCGGCGTCTCTGTTGGAGAGCGTGACTTCGTGAAGGAGGTTCTAACAGATCTCGGAGTGTCGACAGATTTCTGGCGTGTTCAGGTCAAACCAGGGAAGCCTTTTTTATTCGGGCGGCATGAAGATGGAACCATGGTATTTGGTTTGCCCGGGAATCCCGTGTCCGCCTTCGTGACCTTTTTGCTTTTTGTGAAGCCAGTGATCCAGCGATTACTCGGAAAACCTGTCCAAGGCGTTGACTCGGGACAAGTGTTTGCTGTCGCGAAGGAAGCCATTCACAATCGCGGGGACCGGCCGCATTACTTGCGCGGAATTCTCAAGGGGAATGAAGTCCAACTATCAGGAACGCAGCAGTCACATGCGATTTTCGGACTCAGCAAAGCGAACTGCCTTGTCCGGCTGGAACCAGAACAGGAAGTTGCTGCTGGAGAGCAGGTCATGGTGCTGCCAATCTGATTGAGTTGCCATAAAGCGCTTTCTTGACACTGGCACCGTCAACCACGACTCATTTGATAGTATGACGGCGCAGGTCACAGATTTAAATGTTGCATTCAACGTCCCCCTTCCGGCTCCGGCGTTGTTGACCCATGAGCAACCCCGGTCCGATGCCCAAGCCTCGACGGTGACGGAGGCCCGGAAAAGGATTGAAGAAATTCTGCAGGGAAATTCAGACCGTTTCATGGTCATTGTGGGGCCTTGTTCGATTCACGACCCCAAGCAGGGCATCGAATACGCCGAAAAACTCGCGGTGTTGAGCGAAGAGGTGAAAGAGCGGATCGAAATTGTGATGCGGGTCTATTTTGAGAAGCCGCGTACTTCGGTTGGCTGGAAAGGGCTCATCATGGATCCGGATCTCGACGGCACGGCCAATCTTGCGGAAGGGCTTCGGGTCGCCCGTAAGCTGCTGCGTGATGTGGTCGATAGTGGTTTGCCGACGGCGACTGAGTTTCTTGATCCGATCACGCCGCAATACATTGCCGATTTGATCTGCTGGGCTGCGATAGGTGCTCGCACCGTTGAGTCCCAGACTCATCGCCAGATGGCGTCAGGATTGTCCATGCCCGTTGGATTTAAGAACACAACCTATGGGGGCATGAGTGCTGTGGTGAACGCCTTAAAGGCAGCGATTGCTCCTCAAACATTCTTTGGGATCAGCCTTGAGGGAGTGGCTTCTATGGTGAGCACCAAAGGGAATGCCAACTGCCACACTGTGCTGCGTGGAGGAGATGATGGTCCTAACTTCGATGAAGCATCAGTTGAGAAGGCCATCGCTGGTCTTAAAGCGGGTAGTGTTTCCCCTGCCATTGTCACTGATGCCAGTCACGCGAACTGCTCTAAGGACTACGAGAAAATGCCTGGAGTGTTTGATGAGATTGTCCGGCAGAGGGCTGCAGGAAATAGATGGGTCGTTGGCGCGATGCTCGAAAGCAATCTGGTAGAAGGAAATCAAAAAATTTTCGATGACCCTTCACATATGATCTGGGGACAATCTGTGACCGACCCGTGTATCGGTTGGGAAACGACCGAGCGCATCATCAAGGAAGCGGCGGAGAAGTTGGGTTAGCAGGGACTTTATGCTGACAGCTGATCACAACGAACTGCTCAAGTCAGTTTCGCGTTCGTTTTACCTGAGTATGCGATTTCTTCCCGCAGGTATGCGGGAACCCGTTTCGCTTGGCTATCTTCTTGCCCGCCTCACTGATACAATTGCTGACGCCAAGGGCATTAACAGTGACCGGCGGCGCGAGCTTCTTGATTCGGTTCGCCTGCTGATCCAAGGGCAGCTCGATCGCATTGAAGGATTGGAAGATGTCGCCGGCGTCTTGAGCCACGCTGGGGAAGCAGAACTGATCAGGCAAAGCCCGGAATTGTTTCGATGGTATCAGTCAATTGATTCAGCGAATCAGGATCATCTTAGCGAAGTGATCCTGACGATCATCCACGGGCAGCTTTGGGACGCTAACTACTTTGATAGTAATGGTGTGGTGACCTGTGAGTCCGATGAAGAATTGCTTCGCTATACGTATTGGGTTGCGGGAAGTGTCGGAGAATTCTGGACCAAGGTAGGATTTACGAATCTTGGAGAAAGGTTTGCCTATCGTGAAAATGCTTCGCGAATGCTGATCTGCGGCCGTAAGCTGGGGCAGGCACTGCAGTTGGTCAATATCTTGCGAGATTTGCATGAAGATCTAGCTGGGGGACGTTGTTATCTTCCGGGTGAGGAACTTAGGCAGGAACGCTGGGTTCCTGCGGAAGAAGTTAAATTCCGGGAACTGGAACCGGTATTCAACAAATGGGTGGCTATCTGTCAGGAACTTCTTGAAGCGGGTGATGAATACTGCCTCAAGCTCAGAAGCGGTCGAGTTCACCTTTGCACCCGATTGCCGCAGATTCTGGCCAAGAGAACCCTCGTTGAGCTTCGGGAGGCCGGCCCGGAGCAGGTGATGCAACATCGAATTAAGGTGCCACGGACAGCGGTCTGGCAATCGCTGGTCAGGGCGCTTCTCTTTTGATGCGTGATCTCGTGTGGCAGCGGGGGATTCCGGGGCGGATGCCGTTTGCTTGGGTCTGGGCGATTATAGTGGTCATTGGCTTGGGGCGACCACTAAATCGGGACATCTGCGTGACCCTGTTTGGGTAGCTATCCTTGGGGCTTACTTCTTGCCTTTGCTCTTTACGCCACGAGGTTCCTTGAGCCAGTCGTTGTCGAAGTATTGTATGCGGCGCTCGCCTTCGCCTTTGACTCCCTCGAAATCACTCGCTTGGAAAAGGAAGGCGGTTTCAGTGTGCTCATGGAAGTAGGCCGCAGCATTGAGTGCGATAAGCTGCTCGATGGGGTGGTCTGATGAGTTGACCACATCGATGAGTGTGGTTCTCGGGTCGACTTTGCCAATTCTGCCTAGAAACTCAGCGGCTCGAACCCGGACCATTGGATCTTCGTCGTTGAGAAGGGGACGGGCAGTATGAGCCAATTCGCTCGCTTCTTCTCCAAAATAGGCACAAGCTGTGGCAGCCCAGTAACGCTGATAAGGATCATCTGAGGTCAAAGCAGCGGTCAGGGCAGGGTGAGCGTCGACGTATGGAACTAACATCAGGTTGGCAGTCTCAATGAGCTCACTGATTTGCTCGCTGTGCTCTTTGCCGTATTTGACGGGATTACTCATGGCAGCGTCGTAGAGCACATTTTCCGGGTAGATGCTGAGATCAGGCATCGCTTTTAGTCGATCAGTGAGTTGCTCGCGCATAGCGACGAGCCGGGCTTGGTGGGCGGGGGCGCTCGCCAAGTTTTTGACTTCATGAGGATCAGTAGAGAGATCGAACAGCAACTCTGCTGGCTTGGGTTGAAAGAACTGAATCTGCGCATCGTTGAGTTTTCCCTGGTTGAAGAGCGCTCGCCACTCACGATAGGCAAGTTGAAGGTAACGATAGTTGTTCTGGAGACCGTCCGGATAATAGGGTTGAAAACTTCGCATATACTTCCAGTCCCCGATCCTGAGCGTGCGGACCTGCTCGTATTTTTCATCGAAGCGGTCGGCGTAGCCGAAAACGGTGTCACGCTTGGCAACTTCAGCCAAAGAAATGCCGTCACCCAGGAAAGGAGTACCGTCCATTCCCCTGGGGACCTCAATGCCAGCGAGATTTAGCACGGTGGGCCCGAAGTCGATGAAACTCACGAAGCCGCCATTACTCCTGCCAAGATCGGCATCAACGAGGTGCTTGAAGTTTTCCGGGACGCGGACGACGAGAGGAATGTGGAGCCCGGATTCGTAGGCGTAGCCTTTTCCTCGTGGCATCACACCGCCGTGGTCTCCGAAGTAGAAGATGAAGGTGTCTTCGAGAACCCCGTCCTCTGCCAGTTTTGCGACGGTTGCCCCGACGATGTCGTCGATCACCTGCATGCGATCAAGGTAGTGTGCCCGAGTGTAGCGAAAGAGGGGAGTGTCAGGGAAGTAGGGTTGAAGCACAACTTCTTCGGGATCGTGGGAAGTCTTATCGTTCTGATAGGTCTCTTCGCTGAAGTGGAGCCGACCCTCGTGTGACTCCGCATGGCTTTGCATGTGAAAAAAGGGCTGCTCTGCGTCGGGACGGTTTCGCCAGGTGGCTTTAGAGGATGAAGCATCCCAGGTGCCCTCGCTTTCAACAGCATTGTAGTCTTTCTTGGACCGGTTCGTGGTGTAGTAACCGATGTCGCGGAGGTAAGCCTGGAACATGCGCACGCCTTCGGGCATTTCCGCCATTTTGGAACGGCGATGAAACTGGGTGCCGATGCGGGGGCCGTAGCATCCCGTGGCAAGTGTTGTCCGGGCAGTTGAACAGACGGGAGTGTTCGAAAAGGCGCGGGTGAACTTGATTCCGTTCTGAGCGAGGGAGGCAATGTGTGGAGTTTCAGCTCCGCCTTCGTCGAATAGTTTCAGATAGTGCTTGGAATTGTCCTCGGAGACAATAAAGACAAAGTTGGGCTTTTCCGCCGCGCCAGCAGGGAGCAGAGTGAAGATCAGGCCCCCAAGAAACAAGCGAAGGATCATGGCGTAGCATTACCATGATCCGTTCGCTTGGAAAGCGCGTTTTCGCGCGGGGTTTACCGTTCTTCAACGGTCTGCGTCAGGTTATTCGACATGAAAATGCGCTCCTGCGGAATTCGGGTGGATTTTTGTTTTCGAAAAGCTCAGATGCGCTGGCAGCAGGTTGAGGTCTGCATGGTCCATATCGGAGGACTTCTCCGAGGACCCTATCTGGCTAATTTGCGCTCCATCCAGCGATATTATTGCGACGAGCGTTTACCTGCCCTTGGGGACCGGCTTTCGGGAGTTTAGGGAATTGGGAAGAACCCCTAAATTTCCGCTTGATCGACTGATTTATCGCGACTACGGTCCGCCCCCTTCTTTTTCCTACGACCATGAAAGCGGAACTTCATCCTGATTACAACGAAGCGACGATCCAGTGCACCTGCGGCCACGTATTTCAGACGCGTTCAACGGTGAGCGATCTTCACGTGGGTATCTGCTCGGAATGCCACCCATTCTTCACTGGTGAGCAGCGTTTTGTTGACACCGCTGGTCGGGTGGACAAATTCCAGAAGCGCTTCGGCAATGCCGGCGGCCGCCGCAAGAAGCCGAAGCTTTCCGACGTTTAATCGGAAGTTGGACGGAAACCCGTCACTTTTCGGACGGTGATGATGCCTGCTGGGGCGTCGTCGCCGTTTTTTGTTGCCCATTAGCCCGGAAAACCCGAAACGTAACACCCTGTGGACTACTCTGCCCTCATTGAGAAAAAACGCCTTCGAATCCCAGAACTTGAGTCAGTCATGGCTCAGGAGGGATTCTTTGACGACCCGCGCCAAGCCGGCGAGATGACACGGGAATACAACCGGACCAAGACTCTGCTCGATGACTGGGAGCTTCTCGGAAAGTCGAAGGAAAACTTGGTTGATAATCGCGAACTAGCCAAGGGAGACGACCCTGAGATGGCCGAGATGGCGGCTGAGGAAATTCCCGAGCTGGAGAAGCTGATCGAAGATCTCGAGGGGAAGGTGCAATATGCGTTGCTGCCTCACGACCCGACCGAAGATCGTGATGCCATCGTGGAGATTCGCGCCGGCACTGGTGGAGATGAAGCCTCCCTTTTCGCAGGTGACCTGTATCGCATGTATCAGCGCTACGCGGAAACCCGCGGCTGGCGGACGGAGTCGGTCGAAGCGAGCCCTTCGGATGTGGGCGGCTTCAAGGAGGTGGTTTTCAAGGTGACAGGGGAAGAAGTCTTTCGCTTCCTCAAATACGAGAGTGGAGTACATCGTGTCCAGCGCGTTCCAGACACGGAGACTCAGGGGCGTATTCACACCTCCACGGCTACTGTGGCGGTGCTTCCCGAAGCCGAGGAAGTTGATGTGGAGTTGAGGACGGAAGATCTCCAAATTCAGGCAACCCGTGCCGGTGGACCGGGGGGGCAACACGTCAACACCACTGACTCAGCAGTTCAGGTGACACACCTGCCGACCGGCATCCAGGTGAAGTGCCAGGACGGGCGAAGCCAGGGAAAGAACAAGGAAAAAGCTCTCCAGATTCTGCGAGCCAAGTTGCTCGAGGCAAAGATTCGTGAGGAGCACGAAAAATATTCGGCGCACCGAAAGAACCTGATCGGTTCCGGAGGTCGCGAAGAGAAAATCAGAACCTACAACTTTCCCCAGAACCGTCTCACCGATCATCGCGTGAACATGACGCTCTACAACCTGGACCAGGTGATTACAGGCGACCTTGAAGAGACGATCGGGACACTGCAAGCGTCCGAGATGGCGGATCGCCTGGCCGAACTTGAGGCAGGCTAGCATTTTGCGCTCGATGTCAGCGGTCGGCTATTTGAAGGGAGCCAGTGTGGTGAGATAATGTTTTTCCTCTCTTAGTCTTTTGCTTTTTCTTGCCTTGGGCCATGTTCCCGGCATGACTCACCGATTTACTTATCGACGCCGCGTGGAGTTTGCCGACACGGATGTGGCGGGGATCATGCACTTCTCAAATTTCTTTCGGTTCATGGAAGTGGCGGAGCACGCCTTTTACCGCTCGATGGGATTTTCGGTGCACCCGTTCAAGGATAAGGATGACGGAAGCGATCCGCAGGTAGGTTGGCCCCGGGTTCATGCCTCATCAGATTTTCGGTTACCTCTGCAATTCGAAGAAGAGGTCGAAATCGAACTGCTGGTCGAGGAAATACGCGACAAGACCGTGAAGTATTACTTTAATTTCTGGAAGAATCCGGATGACGAAGGTGGGCGTAAAATAGCTGCAACTGGCCGATTCACCGTGGTTTGCGTACGTTTCGACGCTCAATTGCGCCGCATGAAAGCGGTTGCGATACCCGACGAATGGCGCGAGAAACTTTGCGAGGCACCCGAGGGAACTATTCCCGGGCAGGTGGAGCGATAGGGCTCATCTTCCTTCGAAAACTAGATTTATATGATCATGGGCAGCTACGCTTGGCTTATTTTTGCTCTGGGAACGGTCGTTACCTGGGGTCTCTACGGTATCTTTCTTCACATGGGCCAGGTCGGCATGAGCGATCCCGCCAATGGTCGCTACAAGGCTTTTCTTTTTGTGGGGGTAGCCTACTTCCTCACAGCGGTGCTGGCACCGCTCGCCATCCTCGTGATTCGAGGTTCCGATTGGAATTTTCCCGGGAAAGGTCTCTGGCTCTCACTGATTGCCGGAATTCTCGGTGCGATTGGAGCCTTCTTTGTTCTTCTCTCTCTCGGTGCGCTGTTTGCCCAAGGTAACAAAAGCGCGCCGGCCATTGTCATGTCAATTATCTTTGCCGGGGCTCCGATTGTGAACGCGATTGTATCGCTGATACTTCACCCGCCGGCGGGCGGTTGGGCTGGATTGCGCTGGCAGTTTGTGGTTGGCATTCTGATGGCGGCTCTCGGCGGTTATCTCGTGGTCAAATTCAAGCCCGATCCTGCCCCGGCGGGCCAAGCGAAGAAAGAGGTCACGACCGGTGCTGAGTCCAGCGAGAAACTGTCCTGATCTGCGTTTAGCTTTCTCGTTCTGATCACTTGAAAGCAGTGATCATTTTCTCGTAACGTGTCAGGAGATGACTGACCGACCTGTGACTGAAGCGGCCCAGCTTGAAAAGCTCCGTACGCTCATCAAGCTGTTGCAGAGAGGGAATTGTTTTTATCAGCCTCGCATCGAAAAAGCGGGAATTGGCCCTGAATTAGAGTCGCTTGAGGTCTTTGCCCGGGACATGGCCTTCACCACGAAGATGGACTTGGTGTGGGACCACGAGGAATTCCCCCCTTATGGGTCCAACCTGACTTTTTCGATCGATCAGTATTCCCGCTTCTGTCAGAGCAGTGGAACGACTCGAGGACCGCTGCCGTCACTCGACACTGCGGAAAGCTGGTCGGCGATGCTGGATTGCTGGGACCAAGTCTACGACGCGGCGAAAGTGGGAAAGGATAAGGTAGTCTTCTTTGCATTTTCGTTCGGTCCGTTTCTGGGATTTTGGACAGCGTTTGAGTCCGCAACCAGACGTGGCAATCTGGCCATCCCCGGAGGGGGTCTTAGCAGTAAGGCACGTCTCCAGGCCATGGCTGCTCAAGACGCGAATGTATTGTGCTGCACACCCACCTACGCACTCAGGCTCGGGGAGGTGTATGCGGCCCATGACGGCGATGAAGTTGCCGCTTATCGGCTCAAGAAAATTATTGTGGCTGGAGAGCCCGGTGGAAGCCTGCCTGAAGTTCGCGACCGGATCTCGGAGCTTTGGAGAGGGGCAGAGGTTTTTGATCACCACGGGATGACCGAGGTAGGTCCGGTGACTTATGAGCATCCTGACAAGCCGCTAAGTCTCTGTGTGATTGAAGACTCTTATTTCGTCGAAGTGATTGATCGCGAGACTCACCGGGAAGTTGGTCCTGGAGAAAAAGGCGAATTGGTCATTACAACCCTAACAAGGACGGCTTGTCCTTTACTGCGTTATCGGACCGGCGACCTCGTCGAAAAGACGTTCTTCCAGCCGGAAGGGGTGGATGAACCGGTCTTCTGCCTTGAGGGGGGTGTGCTGGGACGGGTTGATGATATGGCTGTGATCCGTGGGGTTAATGTTTACCCGACGGCGGTTGAAAAGATTATTCGCGGTTTTCCGGAGGTCTTGGAATTTCAAGTAATTCAGACGACGCGCCAGTCAATGGCGGAGCTCGAAGTTACAATCGAAGCCGATCCTGCTGCCCCACCTAATCTGGCTGACCGGGTCGCAGGTGAATTGGCTGATGCTTTTACCCTGAGGATTCCGGTTCGGTTGGTGGAACCGGATTCCCTGCCGCGTTTCGAATTTAAATCCAAGCGCTGGATCAAACAATAACGACTGATGAGCGAAGAGATTCTCAAACTGGAAAATGTGACCAAGTGGTATGAATCTGCGCCGGAGCGAAAGATTCTGGACGGGCTCACCCTCGCGGTGAATGCGGGTGAGCGATTTGCGATCATAGGACCTTCAGGATGCGGTAAAAGCACTCTACTGAATGTAATGGGTACGCTTGACGCTCCTTCGGAAGGAGCTGTGATCGTTGGTGATACGTCAATCGCGGGGCTTGATGAAAAGGCCCTCGCAAAGGTTCGCTCTGAGAAAATTGGATTTATTTTTCAGATGCATCACCTGCTCCCGCAATGCACGGCCCTGGAGAATGTGCTGGTTCCTACGCTGGCACACCCCGGGAATGATGCAGCTGCGGCATCGGACCGAGCGCGTGAACTCCTTGGTCGTGTCGGCCTGGCAGACAAAGCGGACAGTCAGCCGTCCCAGTTGTCCGGAGGAGAGCGCCAGCGCGTGGCCGTCGTCAGGGCTCTGATCAATTCTCCGAAGCTGCTTCTTGCCGATGAACCTACCGGTGCCCTCGACGAGGACAATGCGGTGAATCTGATCGAGTTGCTGAGTGAGTTGAACGAATCGGAGGGCCTTGCCCTCATCGTTGTCACTCACGATCGTGACATCGCCGAATCTGTTGGTAGTGTCAGGACTCTCAGTCGCGGAAAAATCGAAGCAGTTTCATGAGTGTCTGTAAACTGATCGTCGATTCGCTGAAGCATTACCGGGGCATCAACCTCTCAGTGCTGGCGGGTGTGGCGCTAACCTCAGCAATCTTGAGTGGTTCGCTCGTGGTGGGAGACTCGGTCAAAGAGAGTCTGCGCCGGAATGCAGACGCACGTTTATCAGGGCTACGCATGGTGCTAACTTGTGGCGAAAGGTTTGTCTCAGCCGAGTTGGCCGACCGTGTCATGGCTTCTGATGGGGTTGATGTGACGGTCGCTCCGCTACTCCAAGTCGAGGGAACGGCCTCCAGTCGATCCAGCGGAATGCGGGTTAACAATGTCCAGATCGTTGGTATCGATGACCGATTCTGGGAGATATCGAACCGGGGAAGTGCGCCGGACGGATTTGAAAATGAAACCTGGACTGCAATCAATCAGCCCTTCGCCAACCGTATCAGCGCGGGCAGGGGGGATACCCTGATTCTTCGAATCGAGCTGCCGGGAGCGCTATCCCGAGACGCACCTTTGTCGGGTGAATCGGAGCAGACGACTCCGTTCACGGCGAAAGTGACATCGGTCTTAGATGCTGATGACTTCGGGCTTTTTTCGTTGCGGGCTGAGCAGGTGCCGCCGTCGACCCTGTTTGTCAAGCTCTCCAGACTGCAGGAAATTCTGGAACAGCCGGGGAGGGCCAATATTCTGGCTGCTCCGATGGGGATAGATCCAGTGGCGTTTGCCGGGGGTATTCAATCAAAGTGGAACCTGGACGACCTCCAGCTCTCCGTCTCCGAAGTGGAGGGCGAAACCAGGCAGTTGGTGAGCTCACGGGTCTTCTTCGATGAAGTGATCGTCAAATCTCTTGAGTCGAGCGTTGCTGGCTCGGCCCCAGTGTTAACCTATCTCGCTACCGATATCCAAAGCGGCGACAGGGCGACGCCCTACTCGATGGTGACGGGTGTAGCTCCGAAGCTGAACGGCATCGTCGGTAGTTCCATGGCCGCCGACGAGATTATCCTTTCCGGTTGGGTTGCTGAAGATCTTGGCGCAGGACCGGGCGATGAAGTGACCCTGGTTTACAATGTGGTGGGACCCGGCCGCGCTCTGATCGAGCAGGAAAAATCGTTCACTGTAAGCAAGGTGGCTCCGTTGGGAGAGTTAGGGTGGGACGATAGTTGGACGCCCGCTTTCCCCGGTATTTTTGATGTTGAAGATCTCGATGACTGGGAGCCGGGTATTCCGATCAATCGCGACAAAATCCGGGACAAAGACGATGAATTCTGGGATCAATACCGTGCTACCCCAAAGGCTTTTGTCAGTCTCTCAGCAGCGAAGGAAATGTGGGCCAATCGCTTTGGCAGCGTGACCGCAGTCAGGTTTCAGGACGGGAGCGGTGCTGCCGGGCTCGATGACCGGTTGCGAGAGACTCTTTATCTCGAAGATCTCGGCATGGCTTATCGCGATCTGCAGGCCGAAGCGGCGGCGGCGGTAGCGAATTCATTCGATTTTGGATCGCTCTTTGCCAGCATGAGTTTCTTCCTCATTGTTGCCGCGCTGGTGCTGGCAGGTTTAGTCTTCGTTTTTGGAATTGAGCAGCGCTCATCGCAGATTGGCTTGTTGCTGGCGCTCGGGTTCACCAAGAAAAAGGTCAGGCTGCAGTTCCTCACCGAAGCACTGATTCTTTCGGTGGCTGGAGCGGCATTGGGATTGCTGGGGGGCTATGTCTACACTCGGCTCGCTCTTTACGGCATGTCGGGTGTCTGGCAGGAAGCTGCGGCTGGAATCGAGTTTGTCTATTTTCTCCGTCCTCAATCCCTCATCGCTGCGTTTGGAACAACGGTAATCGTCGCCCTGCTGGTGGTGTGGTTTGCGAGCCGACGTGTCGCGGCGATTCAGCCCGGTCATCTTATTTCCGGTAGCGATGACGTAGAAGCGACTAGCAGTGGACGATCTTGGGATTTAACCTGTTTCGTTATTTCCCTTTTGGGAGGACTTGGGTGCCTGTTTGCGCCCAAGGAAGCCGGAACAATGGCTGAGCAGGGGCTCTTCTTCGGAGCCGGATTCCTCTTCACTGCCGCAGGCGTGGCTGCCTGTTCGGTCTTGATTCGTCGATTTCTTAAACCTTCTTCGGTTCTCACCTCGATCAGTTCTCTTGGACGTCAGCAAACGGTCCGACGCCGTGGCCGCAGTATTGCCGTGGTGGGCCTGATGGCCGCCGGCGTCTTTATGGTGACAGCGATTAATTCGTTTCGACTGGATGGAGAGCGGGGAGCGGATCGGAAAGGTTCCGGAACGGGAGGGTTTGCTTACGTGGGAGAAGCGACTTTGCCAATCTATGATGATCTCAACGGTGAGGCTGGACGTGAGAAGTTCGGCTTGAATGACCTGGAAGTGGAATTTGAAGTCTATCCATTTCGCGTCAGTGATGGGGAGGATGCGAGCTGCTTGAATTTGAATCGCGCCCAGCGGCCCCGCCTCATGGCGACAGATGAAGCGAAGTTTGCTGAGCTGGCGCCGTTCTCGTTTACCAAAGAAGAGTTTGACGGTGAAGGTTGGGCGATGTTGTCGGGGGAACCCAGCAAGGATGAATCTGGGATTCCTGTGATACCCGGGATTATTGATCAGAATACCGCGACTTATGCCTTGCAAAAAGGTTTGGGTGACCTGGTTCCTTATGAGACTGTGTCAGGGCAATCCTTTGCTGTGAAGATTGTCGGGTTGCTCGATACTTCAATCCTCCAAGGCAATGTCGTGATCTCGGAAAAAAACTTCATTCGCTTCTTCCCTGATGCTGGCGGTTATCGCTTCTTCTTCGTGGATGGTCAGTCGGCTGAAGCTCTCGAGCCGGTCGCCACTCACATGAGTCGCATGTTCGGGGACCTTGGCCTGGAGATGAGACCGGGAGCGGATCGACTCAATGAGTTCAACGCAGTACAGAATACTTACCTGAGTATTTTTTCGACTCTCGGAGGTTTGGGTATCTTCCTTGGAACAGTTGGGCTTGCGATCATCGTGGGACGCAATGTGTTGGAAAGGCGAGGCCAGTTAGGCGTGATGCGGGCAGTCGGGTTTACCCGCGAAATGTTGGCACGGATGATACTCGCCGAACACTGGTTCCTGCATCTCTTTGGCGTGGTTCTCGGCTTTGTGGCCGCAATGATTGCAGTATCGCCACAGCTTTCGAAAGGTGCTGGCGGATTTCCATGGGGTCTCCTTGGAGGAATCAATGGAGCGGTTCTGCTTGGCGGATTGATCTTCTGTTGGCTCGCGGCGCGCCTCGTGCTGAGTGGAGAACTACTGCATTCAATTCGCAGAGAATGAATCGACGATTTCTAAGCATCTGCCTTGCTTCCTTGTTGGTTCTCTCTCCTCTGGTTTCACGGGAGGAAACTGAGTCGGAAGAAGTTGAGCCGCCGATGCCACACAAGCCGGTGGCGACGCTGGATATCAAGAGCTCCCGGCAGGGGGGCACTCCCGGAGGTGCGACTTCGAAAGAGGGTAAGTGGACCGTGGATGCCGAGTCGAAAACGCTGCAGATTGGAGTTGAACCTCTCGTGGACGGCTGGCTTGAATTCGGGCCTGAGTTTCGGGAAAAACCCGGAACGATCAGGGGCGCAGGTCAGGCACCCGGGGATGCCAGGATTCAATCCCGATTCGGTATCGGTCTTTATGGGCCTAATGGATTTCAGCTTCGACTGATTCCTGCGTGGGATAAAGTAGAGCTGGTAAGGCGTGGGGAGGCTTTCAAGCAAATCGACTTTGAGCTTGATGTCGAGACTGTTTACGAAATGGAATTATCGGTCGTGGAAGAAGAGGAGGTGTGGCAACTCAAGGCGAGGATTTGGCCGGTCGAGGGGGAACGTCCCGAAGATCCCATGATGAAATTTCGATTTCCCAAGTCCGAGCTTCTCTTTCCCTTAGCAGGGCGGGCCGTTCTGACGGCTACGCCTTTCTCTGGCGAGTCAGTGGAATTTTCCAGTGCCCACGTTTTCGAGGGGGAATACGTGCCCATTGCACCCTGACGCCGACTCAACGTGGCGCCGTGGTGTAATCGTGCAGTGTCGAGGATTAGACCGACGAGAGTAACAGTGAAAGTGGATCGGTGATTCGATTGAATGCGAAATGCCGCTTCGCCACCTCGAAATTATGATCAACAGCGGCCGAGATTCGGGCTGGATCTGCCAGCAGTTGGCGGACCTGCTTCACTGTTTCATTGGTGACTTCTCCGTCCATGGTCACAAAATTCAAACCGAGGTGTTCAATGTCGTCGATGAAGACAGGGTAGCGGTTTACGAGCGCGAGCTTCCTGAAAAAGACCGTTTCGAGGAGGGCGTTGCCAAAACCTTCATACAAGCTGGGGTAGGTGATAAAGTCGGCTACCCGGTAGAGCTCTTCGAGTGTGAATGGAGGCTTCCTCGACGATTCAACCGGGTCTCCGATGAGTCGAAGGTCGACTTGCCGCGCCTTAGCCAGTGCAATAAGACTGTCCCGGTAGTCATGGCCTTCATCACCTGATTCGTGAGAGATGACGAGCTTTATGTGCGGGTCCTCGAGTCGGGCTACCAGCTCGATGGAATGTTCAATGCCCTTTCTCGGAACCACGCGGGTGGGTTGTAGAAAGAGAATATCTTCGTTGGCGAAGCCAAGTTCGCTTTTGATTACAGAGCTCGCAAATGAGATTTCAGGCGTCGTCTCGAAGTCCATCACATTGGGAACGAGAATGGAGCTCAGCTTGAGGCGATCGTCCAACTGCCGGCCGGCTTCGGAATTAATGACAACGTGGGTGATGGAATCCAATGAAGGAGGAAAAGCTTTCTCAAGGTAGGGAAGAACTCCGTTTCCAGTGAACCTTCTTCTCTCCCAGTAGAAGTCATGGTGGTGAGCTACGGTGGGCATGCCAGAGGATTCAATGTGGTTGGTCAGTGCGAGCCCGAGAGGCAGGTTCATCGGGATGGTGAGAGCGTTCTGGGAGATCAACAGATCAATTTCAAAGCGCCGGCAAAAATCATTGATGTTTGCTTCGAGATACTTCGAAATTTCTTCGATTGATTCGACAATGGAGGTGGGTATGGCATCCACGTTCCAGACAGCATTATTGATCGTCCTGATCGTGGGGTGTTCAAAGAACGCTTCGGGAACCACCATCGAGCATTTGGGAAGTCGATCACTGAGGCCGCTGAACCAAAAGCATTTGTGACCGAGTCGTTCGAGCGCGTCCGCCCATTTTTGGGACTCGAGGGAAACGCCGTCGGTGCCGGAAAATCGGGTGGATACAAAACCGATGTTCATCGTCCAAGGTGGTAAAGGTGAACTATGGCTACCGCACCATCAATGCCGGATTTGTCGGGAAAATCGCTTTTCTCGCAAGGGGATCTCTTTAGGATTCATTTATTGGTAGATGGCGAAAGAAACCGAATGTGGAGCAACCGAAGCGATCCTCGAGAAACGGGAGGCGCTCAGCAGATTACGGGAGATTCTCTTTGCCAATATAGTTATGGCAGGAGAAATCCCTTCGCCGACGGGCTCTGAGCGGGAGCTGACCCAGCTCCTCAGCGATCGCTTCACGGAATGCTGGCTGAATGATATTTCACGGGATCAGGCTGGAAATGTGGCAGCAGTGTTGCCCGGTAAAGACTCCAAGCGCAATTTGCTGGTGGCAGCTCACGTCGACAAGATTTGGCCGGAATCTGATGATCACACTGTCAATGTGGAGGTCGGGAAAATGAGTGGGCGTGGCATCGCAGATAACAGCCTTGGTGTGGCTGTTCTCGCTACCCTTCCACTTATTCTTAAAGCCCTCGAAATTCGGTTGAAGTCCAACCTGATACTCCTGGGTACAACGCGTAGTTTTGGTCGTGGAAATCTCGCCGGAATGCGGTTCTTCCTAGAGAATACTGATCGGTCAATTGACTCAGCCTTGTGCTTTGAGGGGATGAACCTCGGGCGCTTGAGCTACTCCAGCCTCGGGATGGCTCGCGGAGTTGTAACCGTTGAATGGCAGAGGGAAGGGGGCAGCCCGGATGAGCGCTGTTCGGGTGCGATTGCCCGCCTCAACCAGGTGGTAGAGCGGATCTTAACATTGAACCGCGACGAATTTCCGGAGACCCGGATCCTGATCGGCTCATTGGAAGCCGGATCGGGCTATAATGTTCCGCCGGGTAAGGCCAAGGTGAGCTTTGAGATTCGCAGCGAAGATGCTGGGTCGGTGAGGTGTGTTGAAGAGAAGGTCGCTTCTCTCGTTCATCGGGCCGACACTGCCTATGCCGGTAAAGTGGGAGTCGAGATGATCGCTCACCGTCAACCGGGGGATCTGGGAGAAGATCATCCGTTGGTTAGGCAGGCGAGCTACGCTCTCGACCGCTTGGGAATTCGTCCCCAGGTTGAACCCAGTATTTCTGAGCTGGCCGCGCTCTTGGATAAGCGAATCCCAGCGCTTACTCTTGGGATTACAAAGGGGGAAAACAGGCACACCCCCGATGAAATGATTAATCTTGAACCGATCTTTGACGGGCTGGCACAGATTGTTTCAGTGCTGCAATTTATGGATTCAGCAGGATTTGGCTTCGATGGTTAGGTAAATGTCAGAAGTGGATGAAAAAGTAGCCCACTGGCTTCAGACAAACACGTTTCATCACAGCGAGTTCTGGGACATGCAGGAGCTTGTTCGGGCAAAGCAGGAAGCTGGGGTGACGATCAGCCTCTGTATTCCAACCTTGAACGAGGAAAAGACGATAGGTAAAGAGATCATCGTTTTCAAGAGCGAGCTGATGGATCGTTATCCTTTCGTCGACGAGATTGCCGTGATCGATTCCGGCTCATCTGACGATACGTTGGAGATCGCAGCTTCCTATGGCGCGGACACCTACCTGTCAGCTGATATTCTGCCTGATCATGGATTCAAGTCGGGGAAAGGAGAGAATCTGTGGAAAGCGATACACCAGTTGAAGGGGAACGTGATCTGCTATGTGGACGCCGACATCAAGAATATTCACCCGAAGTTCGTGACTGGTTTGGTGGCACCTCTGCTTTATCGTCCTGAGATTCAGTATGTGAAGGCATTCTACGACCGCCCGCTGGCCCTTTCGGAGGGAGTCAGGCCGTCTGGTGGCGGTCGTGTGACTGAGATTCTGGTAAGGCCTTTGTTCTCAGTCTTTTTCCCGGAACTTACCGCACTGATGCAGCCGCTCTCTGGTGAATATGCGGTGCGACGAGAGATTCTGGAGACATTACCATTTCCCATAGGCTACGGAGTTGAAACCTCGCATTTGATTGATGTATTTCAGGCTCATGGACTTAATGCCTTTGCCCAGACTGACCTGGACCGAAGAGTTCATCGGAACCAGTCAACCATTGATCTCGGAAAAATGTCGTTCGGTATTCTGCAGAGTTTCTTGAACCGACTGCGGCATTACGACATCGTTTCTGAACTGCCGGAAGTGAATGGGTTGTTCCGGCAATTGCAGGCAGAGGGGCGTCGATACGCGATGCTGAATCGTGAAATTGTCGAGGAAGAACGCCCCCCGATGATCAGCCTGCCCGAATACCGCAAACGACATGGCCGGAACTGACCTACCCCTGAAAGTTGCCATCGTGCACTATCACCTGCGTCGGGGCGGAGTGACACGGGTGATTGAGTCTGCGAAGGAGGCGCTCAAACGGCGGGGCATTGAGCTGTTGATACTTTCGGGAGAAGAGCCGAGGCCGGAAGCCGCTAGTCAATCGGTCAGGGTCATTCCGGCTCTCAACTACCGGAGGACTGGGAATGCTGACATTGCAGAAAGCCTTGCCGAAGCCCTCAAGGCAGCGGCTGAGAAATATTTCGGCGGGCAGCCGGATATCTGGCATTTCCACAATCCGACCCTGGCAAAGAATGTACTCCTACCAACTGCGATCCGCGAATTGGCCAGTGACGGTGCTAGGATCGTGCTCCAATTGCATGACTTTGCCGAAGATGGCCGACCCGGTAACTACTCTGCTCAGCGATCATTTTTCGATTCGGAATCGAGTTTCGAAACGACATTGTATCCGATGGCGAGGCAGATTCACTACGCCACGATCAATCACCGTGATTACGATTACCTCAAATCTGCCGGCGTTCCTGAATCGAACCTGCATGTCATCCCGAATGCGATCTCGCCTTTGACGGTGATCACAGGGGCGGAGGATCGACCGTTTTCTGAGGGTAAGTTGTTTGCTCTCTATCCGACCCGCGGCATTCGAAGGAAGAATCTGGGGGAGTTGCTGCTTTTGGCTTTGATCTTCGGTGATCGAATTGATTTTGCGACCACACTGAGCCCGGAGAACCTGGAGTGGGAAGGAGTGCACGATTTGTGGCGTGCAGCCGCGGAGGAGCTTGAGCTTCCAGTAACTTTGGGCATTGCTGACTCCGGAGAATATGAGTTTCTTGATCTTGTGGGATGGTCCGACTTTATTGTTACGACGAGTATCTCGGAAGGCTTTGGTCTCGCATTCCTTGAGCCATGGATGGCGGACAAGTGTGTTTTTGGCCGGGATCTGCCGGATATCACCAGTGACTTTGAACGCAACGGGCTTAAGATCTCGAACCTTTATCCCCGCATTGGATTTCCGATGGAGTGGCTCGATGAAAAAGTGCTCTACTCCGAAATCGAGTCGATGCTCCGACGGAGCTATCTTGCATATGATTGCCGCATGCCGAGGAACGCGGTGGAACAAACTTGGAAAGAGTGGGTCGGAAACGGCCGAATCGATTTCGGGGTTCTTAACGAAGAACTCCAGCTGACAGTGCTTCGCAAGTTGAAGGAAAACCCTGACTTAATGGAGCAGATGAGAGTTCCTACTCTGTCCCTTTGTTCTGAACCCGAGATTGAGGCGGCGCGCAAGGTGGTTGAAACTGTTTACTCGCTGGAAGGATATGGCCAGCGACTGGAAGAGCTTTACGACCAGGTGGCGAACTCTCCAACCAGTAAGGTCAAACACCTCGCCACAAGCAAAGTGCTAAAACAGTTTCTTAATCCTTCGCGCCTCAACTTGCTGCGCAACTGATCGATGACAATCGCAGCCGAAGCGTGCCGTAAACTCACCCCTATCGACCCTGTCGAGACAGGCGTTTTGCCTCGATTGCCAAAGCTGCCTGATATCGAGGCGGTGGCTTTTGATATCTACGGGACGCTACTCATCTCGGCTGCCGGTGACATCAGTCTTGCCAATGAAACGGTTTCAGCAGACGCGATGGAGGGTCTGCTTTGTGATCTTGGTGAACGTGGCGAGGGAGCCAGCCCCAAACAAATGGCCGAGGCCTACCATGCTAGTATCGAACGCCGGCTCCAACTGCGCCGGGATGAGGGGATCTCTCACCCCGAGGTCGAAATTCGTGAGGTCTGGCAGGACGTTTTTCAGTCGGTCCGGATCGAGGGAATATCAGCAAGCGAGCTGGAGCGCCTGTCCATTACCTATGAATGTGGCGTTAATCCTGTCTGGTTGATGCCCGGGGCACTTGAACTTCTCGCCTCGCTGAATGAAGGCGGGCTTCCGTTGGGGATTGTCTCTAATGCCCAGTTCTACACCCAACCTGTCTTTGAAGAGTTGTCCGGTTTATCGCTGACTGGGTTGGGATTTGAAGAATCCCTGAGCCACTGGTCCTTCGAGGTGGGGGAAGGCAAACCTTCAAGAAAGCTCTACGAGCAGTTGGCGGACTCCTGCCAGAAGCGGAATATCGACGTTGGCAGAGTACTATATGTGGGAAATGATCTTCAGAAAGACGTTATTCCGGCACGCGAGGTGGGTTTTTTGACCGGACTATTTGCCGGGGATAAACGGAGTCTGCGTACCGGCGAGGTGCCGCTTAAAAAGGCCGAGTCTCTCGCTGATGCCGTAATAACGGATTTGAAACAAATCAGGGATGTGGTGAAGATAAAATAGATGAAAAGCTACGATGTTAACTTTTCGGCCAATGTCGACTGTGGAGAAGGGGGGGCTCTGACTGATTTCAGCTTTCCTTGGTTGGATCGAGAAAGCCCGGCAACCACCTTTCGGGCAGTGTGGAACCAGAAGTGGCTCGGTTTCCAGTTCATCGTAGCTGACGATGACATCGTCTTGTGTGACGGAAAAAATCGAGATGATTCCGTGCTCGGATCCGACCGAGTAGAGATTTTCTTTGCGACGGACAAGGAACTCAAGGATTGCTACTACGGCTTGGAAGTGGATCCGCGAGGATGGGCCTTCGATTTTCGCGCTAAGCATTACCGCGAGATTGATGCACGCTGGAATGTCCCTGCGCTTCAATTAACAGCCCACTACGGAGATGGTGGATACTTTGTTGAAGGAAAGGTTTCTCTACAGGTGATAAAAGACCATGGCCTCTTGAACGGGGATAAGATCATTGCGGGAGTATATAGGGCTGAATTTTCGATGAGTGATGATGGGGTTCAGGAGGATTGGATCAGCTGGGTGGACCCGGGAACTGAGAAGCCTGATTTTCATGTGGCTTCGTCGTTTGGAGAGTTTGTCCTCGTGAAGTGATGGGTCAACCGCTGTCGGCTTGTCCCTACCTTCCGGAAGTCACGGAAGTGCTTCGGGCTTCGGCATTGAAGGAACTGGGTTCAGATCGTGGGCCAGCTTTCTATCAGCGTGCGCTGGAATGCGGACAGTCGCTTTGGCAACAGGGGTTGCCGGCTCAGTCAATGCTCATGATGAACCGGGCTTTCGCTGCGGATCTGGCGGGAGATGAGCCGGTCCTCAGTGAATGGCCACTTCCCTATCTCGGCATGAAGTGGGTCATGCAGGCCCGCCTCGAAGATCAGTTTATCGGGAATCCACGCCGTCATTTCCAGCATCTCGCCACTCGTATGGTGGAGCCGAGGAAGGATTTACGTTCCTGGAGAGCCTGGGGCTGCTGGTGGCTGTCCTGCCAGGTCTTTCCGGATTATCCTGCTGATGCAGAGCAGATCAAAAACGAAGGAGTGGTAGAACCTTTGTTCGGAGAAATTGAAGAGAACTTAGCCCGGGTCGGCTTGGACGGAGAAGTTGAGATCTGGCGGCTCGCTACTCGTCCATTTCCTGGATCGTAGAGAGGATCTCGTTGTAATCGATAACGTTCGCCTGAACGTCAGGGCGGTAACGAACCTCCGAAGGAAGGCGGCCAATCAGTGTGATTGCCTGTTCGAGGTAGAAATTTGCGAGCGAGCGTGAGGACTCATTCTCCAGCTCGAGAGCCTGGGCAGCGAGGGAGTAGGCTTCGGCGAGGGCCACCTTGATTTCCGGATCGTAGGGGCGAAGGCTGGATCGTTCTTCGCGAAGTTTGATTTCTTCCCGGAAGAGAACGAGGGCGGCTTCAGGTTGTTTCTGCTCGAGTTGAATTCGTCCCAGCGAATTCAGCGCAGCAATGTAGGAGTCACTACCTTCCTCTGCCACGGAAGGGGAGGCGTCCACAAGCGACTCCGCGAGGACCATGAGACGTTGGAAGGTCGCGGAGGCGGCATCGAGGTCTCCAAATTTGTGCTCAATTTCACCTTTCTGTCTTAGGGTTTGAATTGCTTCGATGATAAGATTGTAAGCGCCGCTCTCCTCCGAATGGGCGATCTTATCCTCAAGGATGAGATAGAGTTCTTCGAGTGCTTCAATGGCCGGCTCTTCTTCTCCATTGTTAGAGTAGGCCCGGCTGATGGCACGGTAAGTTTGAGCCAGTTCGCGATCACGCTGTCTGCGAAACGAATTCTGTCCCGGTCGGGCGCCTGTATCTTTGAGGCGCCAGTCTCGGGCATTAGTGAAGGCGGCGATGGCATCTACGTAATTCTCTTTAAGTTCATGGATTTTGCCGATCTCCATGAGGGCGCGTGCAGTGAGGGCTTGAAAATTAACAGGAAGGGTCTCGAGCGCTTTCCTGTCCCCGGCCAGTTCGGAGTGAATTTCGTAGGCTGCGGTGAATTCTTTCAGCGCTTCATCGAAGTTACCTCGTTTGCGATATCCGATCGCACTGGTGAACGCTGTCTGGGCAGAGAAGTATAGAAGCTTCGCGGAGTCGGGACTGTTCTTCTTGCGGTTTTCCACGAATGTGGATGCATTGTCAGCCACGATCTGGTAAAGCTGATCTGCTTCAGCTCCGGAAATTTCCCCGCTGTTCAATTCACGGACAAAGAGGGAAATCAGGTCCATCGCAGCAGCTGCGCTTTCTCTGGACTCGTTCATGGCAGCTTCGGCCTTCTCGGTCGCCGTCTTCGCTTTCTGTGCCTGGACAAATGCAAATCCGGAGGCCCAGATCGCAACGACTAGTAAAGTGGCAAAAATCGTATTGAGGCGGCGGGCTTTCTTCACGACAGCCTGCTGGTCGAGGTGCTGAATTCTGGCCCAGACTTCGCGCATGTCGGCGGGACGTTTTTTTGGGTCTAGTTCAAGACACTGTTCGATCAGTTCCTTTCGATCGCTCGGGACGTAGAAGTCGGCAGGCCAGTTGATCTCCTCGACGGCCTCCATCATTGTGGCGAGTTGATCGCCATCAATGGCATTGCCGGTTTCCGCCATGGTTGCCTCGAGACTGGCTTCGACCAGAGTGGCGTTAGGATCAAAGCTAGTACGTTCTGCCATCGACAAAATCTGGAGACGGGGAAGATCTCCGGTGAGGAGCTTGAAAGCGAGAACGCCAAAGCTGTAGACATCCCAACGAAAGCCTTTGCCGTCGGCTGAGTCGCGGGGATCACGGAGTTGCTCGGGGCTCGCGTAGAGTGGTGTGCCAACCGGTTCGAACCCTTCAGCTGCGAGGCCACGGCTTTGACCGAAGTCACAGATCTTGATGTGATAGGGAATCTCGTCGGTCAGCAGGATATTCGACGGCTTGATGTCGCAGTGAATAATCTGGTGCTGGTGCAAATAGGCAAGAGCATCGGCGATGTCACGAGTGATACGCCAGCCCTCGCGGTGATCGACGTGCCCGACGATGCGCTCAAGGGTTCGTGTCTCCCAGCTTCCTTCGAGATCCTGATCCGCGTGGAGGCCCATCGCGTAGTAGGGCGGTTCGTGGAGTAGGTCGAAATCGTGCAGGGTGACGATACCCTGGTGTTCGGCGACCTGAGAGAGCTTTTCCAGCTCGCGTGCCATAGCTGAGAGATCGACGGCGCCTGGTCTGAAGATCTTGAGGGCTCGATCGGAAATCCCACGGTAGGTGGCTCGAAATACCCGTCCATAGGCTCCCTCCCCAAGGGGAGGGGTGTGGACCTGGTAGTCTTTGATTCGGATGTTTTCTTCTTCGGGCACGGCAGTGTATTACTTCGAAAGGCTTTGAATTTCTCCGCCCCAGTTGGACGCCGGAGGATCTTGCCGGAAACTTTCGGTTTTGTCGATCAACCAAGCGGTCGGTGGATCCCCTTCGGGCAAGGTCTCCAGCAGGTCGAGGGCTTCGTTCCATTTTCGCTGATGGAACAGCTCGAGAGCGGTTTCGTAGGTCCGTGCGTCCTCGTCAGAAATTCCGGAGCCACCCTGTGACTTCGGCAGGATGAGTTCGTGGATCGGATAGCTCTCTTCAAAGCCGACGGGGCGGATCTGGCAAAGGCGGCGGAACCTGCGATTTCCGATGCCTTCGATGCGCAGGTAAGTTTCATCTGAAATGAGAATCGGAATGCGGAACTCCTTGGCGATACGTTCAAGGCGGGCGCCGAGATTGGCAACGCTTCCAAACACAGAGATATGCCACTGCTGAGTCGGGCCGGTCTTTCCAACGGCGATTCGGCCGGTACTGATTCCGATTCGAACCGCAGACATATCGCGGCCGAGTTCTTCCTCATATTCAACGCGATCTGAGAGGCGCTTGATGATGGCTTCGGCCGCTTCCACTGCTTCGAGGGAGTGTTGAGTCTTCTCTTCTTCGATGTTGGGCCAGCCCCAAAGACCAAGAGCTCCGTCACCGGCGAAGTCGGTCACCACGCCTTTGCTGTTGAATACCTCTTCGGTGATGAGTCCCACCACGCCCTGGTTCTCGTTGAGGCGGTCGAGTATTTCGTGATCGCTACGAGCAAGTTCGAGCATGCGGGAGTGACCACGACGATCGGCAAACATCACGGTAACATCGACCATGGCGGGTTCGAGAACGGTCTGATCGAGCCGTTGCATCAGCTTGCGAAGACCGGGCGAGAAGTAGGTCGCCATCTGGTCTTGAAGCTTCTGGTCGGCCCGTGAGGAAAGCAGGCTGGCTACCAGCGAACTAATGAGGCGAAGAAAAGGAACGAAAGCTGCCGCGGTTGTTTCCGATGCTTGGCGCGTCTCCACATACAGGTAGATCGGTCGGCGGTGTTCATCGCGATAGATCTCGGCGGATTCGTCGAGGCTTGCGACCGGTAGGATACAAACCCAGTCGATCTTGTCACCGAGACTTTCGGCACTGAAAACTTTGGAGTGTTCCTTGGAGGACCAGATGTGAATATCAGCTGGCTCGGGGTTCTCGATATTGAGACGTTTCAGCAAGGTTCGACTGGGGCGAAAGTCGGCTCGCGCGAGGGGATCGGGATTGAGAACTTCGATCTCGAGGTTGCTGTCGTTGGGGTCGAGCGCTACGAAAGTTGCGCTGACGCCCTTTTGTCCGGGCAGCGCGTTTTCAAGAAACACGGCTGCGCGGGTGAAGAGGTCAGTTTCGTTGGTCCAGCCAGAGAGCACCTGTTCAGGCAGTTCGCGTTGAAGAAGTTTTAGTTGGAGACGCAGGCTGTATTCATCGAGCTGCTCGACTTCGTCGTAGTCCTGTCTGGTGATCGGTTCCGCCTCGTAGCTCTCCTTTTCAGTTTCGAGTGATTGCTGGTAGCGCTCGATCTCGCTGTCGAGATCACCCAAACTCTTGAGCCAGTAAATGGCTGTGTTTCCCTTGGTGCCAATGACAGCAGAGCTACCATAGTTCAGGGTGACGGGTTCCTGCATAAGCTCGCGGTCACGTGGAGCCTCGTTGGAATAGAGTGCGTTCGGCTTGCTGCGTCCGGGCAGGGCCGGGAGTCGATTGAGTTGGAGAGACTCGCCGGTGCACATGGCTTCGCAGTGATTTCGGCTGACGAGTCGGTCATTCCAGCTGATGCGGAGGACGTCAACAGGTTCCTCCGGCAGGCTCTCAGGCTTGCGACCAATGAGTATAATACGGCCATCCTTTGCCTGGGCTATGGCCATTTCACGTGGGTTCTCCAAATTGACGGCGACGAGATACATAGCGGTAGGCTGAAAAGCAGAAATCAAGACAGTTGGTCAGGATGTGCGGAGGGCGTCGAGACCAGATCTGATGAAAGGTTCGATTCTACTGGCCGCCTCTTCGGTGGTTAGATCGTGTTTCGATTCAGTTTCGAGCGAAGTCATGGAGACATCCGAGATACCGCATGGGACTATGGCTTCGTAGCCATGGAGGTCGCGTGAAACGTTGAGCCCGAATCCGTGCATGGAGATCCATTTGCGGACGCCAACGCCGATCGAGGCGAGTTTTCGGTCGGCGATCCAGACTCCAGTGAGTCCTGTTCTCCGGCGGGAAACGATACCAAATTCTGCGACAAAATCAATCAGGATCGACTCGATTTCACGAAGATAAGTGTGCAGATCTTTGCCGTAGGCATTGAGGTCGAGAATCAGGTAACCTACGAGCTGACCGGGGCCGTGGAAGGTGGCCTGGCCCCCACGATTAGTCTCGAAAATCGGGTAGGGTAGGTTATCGGGATTGATAAGCGAGGAGCGATCGCGGGTGCGACCGATCGTGTAGACCGGCTCGTGCTCCAGCAGCAGGACCGTATCAGGGGAACTTCCTTCGAGTCGCTTCTCAACGAGCTCATTCTGCAGCTCGAGTCCTTCCTGGTATGATATTCTACCTAACCAACGAAAATCCATTGAGGATAGAGTCCGCCCTCAGGGCGCTTCGTCAACGGTTTCGTCGCGTTGATAGATTGGGAGCTGCCGGTAGGGGACGGTGAAAGAAAGGACCATCATTGACGTGCCGTAGGTGCCTCCGTTGCGGCCATTGGACCAGGAGCCGTTCGATTGCTGCTTGGGAACGTATTCTCCGTACATCCAGTCGGCGTATTGAGCCCAGTAACGACCTCCCAGTTGGAACATGGCCTGGGCGTTGTAGTAGTTGGCGTAGTATTCGTGGGCATTTTGTATAATTGTCTGTCGGTGCTTGAGAATGAAATCGCCGGCACGGTAGGTCGACTTGGTGCCGTGATAACCACAGAGCTCGAGGCAAAGAAGACCGCACCCTGTCAGTGTTTCGGAATGACCCCAGGGATCGGTGTAGCCGAAACGGCCTTCTTCCTTGTCGTGATTGGAAAGCACATAGGCCACCGCATCCTCAATCGCGCGGTCTGGGATGGGAGCGCCGTTAAGCTTGGCTGACCGCAAGGCCATGAGAGCCCAACCGCTACACGAGAGATCGGCATCGCGGGAGTCGGCCTTGTATCGCCAACCTCCCTGGTGCTTTTCCGTCTTGGGAACGGCCTGGGCTTGGAGAATCAGTTTTGTGGCACGGGCGAGAATAGGGCTGAGACGGGCCTGCGTCTTTGGGTCGACCATGCCGCTGCACTCAGAGAGAAAAAGTGTAGCGATGGTGTGAGCATACATAAGTCCGTGACCGGAGTCGCCCTTGTCGAGCAGACCGGTGGGCCGTTGGCTATCGAGCACGTAGTCGATGCAGCGCTGCAGGTGGTCAGCGAATTCACCTGAACCGGGAGTGTGACCGGCGGAGAGATAAGCCATTCCAACCAGAGAAACGACCCCGACAGAGCGGCCGTAAGAGTCGTTGAAGGTACCGTCAGCGGACTGGTTGGAGGCCAGGTAACGTAAAGCACGATCGACAGCCGATTCGACGCCTTCCTGATGCTTCAGGAAAACGGCATTGGAGAGTGCTTTTCCCTGTCCCACAGCGCTGAAGGCGGGGAGCATTGTTACAAAGGCAAGGATGGTGATCAGGCGGATCATTCTTTACCTGCCTCCTTTGCGATTACCTGGAAATAGCGGCCCACGAGTTCGCGATACTCTACGGGCAGGTCAGTTTCGATGCCAGCAGCGTTGCCGCCGGAGATCGCCCCCTTGAAACGCGACCAGTCCTCGGCGCTGATACCCATGGCCTTGAGCTCCGACGGAATGCCGCTGCCGTCGGCATCGGCGGTCTTCTCTCCTGATTCATTCAAGTTGAGTGATCCGTCAGGTTCCGAGGCTAGTTCAGGATTGGAATTGGGTTGGTCCGAATCGGCCATGCCTTGGTTCTGGCCCTGGGCCCCGAGTTTTCTCATCGCGTTCTGGGCGAGCTGCTGAAGCGAGTCGGCGGCCTGCTGGGCCTGCTGAGAAGCCTGCTGGGCATCCTGCGACTGGGCGGATTCGGTGACATCGTTGAAGCCCTCAGCCATCTCTCCGCTGTCAGCGACCTGGCCGCCATCATCGGAAGGTTGGAGCTGTTCCTGGCTCTGGGCCAGCGAGTTGGCGGAGGCTTCGAGTGCTCCGGAAGCCCGATCGAGTGCCTGGGCAGCTTGCTGCTGCTCCTGCGCCGCACGCTGCATGGCTTGCTGGGCAGGTTGAGAAAGCTCTCCGCTCTCGAGCTGGCCGCTGGACTGAGCTTGGTCCTGCATCTGTTCGGCATTGGCGAGATGCTGCGCGGCGTCCTTAGCTTCGTTAGCGCCCTGGTTCAGGGCCTGTTTGGCGCGGTCGGCAGCGCTCCTGGCGCTGTGTTGATCCAGACTCTGGAGGGTCTCCTCGAGTGAGTTGGTTTCGTTACGAAGCGCTTGGGCATCGGCCTGGAGTTGGGCTTCTATCGCGCTCAAGGCTTGCTGCAAATCCCCGTCCCGAACCATCTCGATCTGTTCGGTAATAGCGTCCTGACGCTGGGCCAGATCACTAATGGATGGCAGGGGAGGGTTCGGGACTTCAGGCTGATTGCCTTCGGTCGCGGCGGGTTGGTCACCAGCCTCGGCCATTTCCGGCTCGCCGGGGCTGGCTTCTGATGAGGACGGGTCAGAGGAACTTGATTCAGAGGGGGCTGCTGCATCGGAGGCTGCCGCTTCAGCCATGGACTCACTGGCGTCGTTGGCCGAATCGGCGGCCGATTCTAGGTTGTCATTCGCGAGTTGCTCGGCCGTTTCGCTGGCCTGATTGGAGGCTTCCGCCAGTTTTTCGGAAGGTTTGTTTTCCTGCCGCTCTGCGGGCGTTGTGTCAGGATCAGAAACGTTAGGTTTCGGGGACTGTGGCTTATTTGCAGCGGCCTCGGATTGGTCCTGTATTTGGGAAGCGAGTATTTCCTGCTCCATTTGCAAGTGATCGATGAGTTGTTCACGGAGTGCCTCCTGCTTTGCCGCGTTACTCTGGGTGGCTTCCTCGTTGAGTGCCTTGAGGTCCTTTTGTTTCTCCGCCAGAGCGTCGGCTGCGGCAGCGAGTTGCTGGGCGCGTTCCAGCTGGGCGCCGAGGACTTCTTCGAGAGCCTCAGAGTTATCCTGCAGCATTTCACCGAGTTGTTCCTGGACCTGCTTCTGTTGATTGCGGAACTGGTTCATCTGCTGATTGGCCAGTTCTTCAAGCTTCTGCTGAGTGAACTCACGGGTGGCCTGATCGATAGCGGCCTCGCGTTGCGCTTTCTCCCGCGACATTTCTTCAGCGCGGTTGGCGAGTTCCTGCTGGCGAGTGGCGAGATCGTTGAGCTCGGAGATCATGTCAAACGTTTCGCTTGCTTCGCGCATCGCTTCGGCAATTTCATCGATACCCTTGATGGCTTCCTCGATTTGCTTGCGGGCCTTCTGAGACTTTTCGATGCGTTCTGACTTGTTGTCCGTCACCGGAATCATATCCGAAGTTTCGCGAGCCTTGGCGACTTCTTCGTTGGCGATGGCTTTGGCTTTGTCGGCCTGCTCCTGGAGAAAGGAGTCATCGAGGGAGGCGGCAACCTTGTCGAGTTCCGTTTGTGCGTTCTCGGCGTTCTCTGAGAATTGCTTGAGAGGGCGCATCGCTCGCTCGGAGACGTCGTCAGTGCGCTTCAGCTCCTGCTCAGCGCGACGCATTCCGTCGCGGGCTTTCTCGAGGTCCTGCTTGGCCTTACGTAATTGCTCCTCGACCGCTTTCTTTTTCGCCTCGACCGCCTGCTGGGCCAGCGTCTTGGCATTGACATCCAGGGTGATGAAGAAGGGTTCGCTCACGCCCTCGCCGGGTCCGTCATAGGACTCGGGACGGCTGTCGCGGACCATGACCTGAACGCCAAGTCGACGCTGGATGCCATTCACTTTAATTTTATTGAGGTTCAGCGTGGCGTTGGAGACATAAGTCTCTGCAATCCGAGTTGCCGTGGGCAGTTCGATCGGGATTTCCTCGGGACGATCGGCACCAATGGGAGTGATGAGAAAGGCGGCATCCTTGAAACCAAAGTCTTCGATAATCTCGCTGATGACCGGAAGCTGTTCGGTGGGGCGGAGACGTAGCTCCCGCTCGACGGGTTGGGTGACAATCACGGAGGGAGATTTGTCAGGGAGCACTTCGAGGGGATAGGTGGGTGGCTGATTGGTGAAGCCCTCTGCGTCGGTGAGTTCGATTTTCCAATGGCCGTTCATGCCCGGCATGAGATCGAATTGCCATTGCAAGCTGCCTTCGACCAGCTGCGGTTCACCGAGGTCGGCTCCGTCGTTGAGAACGAGCCTGGCCATTTCGATCTCCTTGGTGGGTGCCGTGGTCAGGGTAACGTGGGTGTTGGCGACCGCCCGAATCTCGCCCGTCTCGGTGATGGCTGTCTTTGTCTCAAGATTGGTGTAGTCGGGATAATTGTATTCGACTTCGATCTGGCCGATAGCGGGCGGGACAACGGTGGTGACTTCATAGTAACGAGTCAGGGCCAAACCGGCCCGCAGGCGGTAGGTGAAATCTTCTCCGACAGCGGGAAAAGAGATTGAAAACTGCTTGGTGCCGTCATCTCCCTCGAAATCAAGAGTCATTCGCTCGACAGATTCACTGCCGTCTTCGAGGAGACGGCGGATCTCGGCGCGCTTCAGTTTCTTGTTCTTTGCTGATACGGATATGGTGACTGTCTCGCCCTTGGCAATCCGAGTGTCTCCGGGTTCCACAATGAGGGAGTCAGCGTAGGCGTTCCCGATATCGAGAAAGGGTGCTACGGCACGCTGGAGCAGAGTCCAGGATTGCGTCGGCCAGATGATGAGAGCGCCGCTGATGACAAGTGTCAGTGCCAGGGTGATGCTGGCAAATTTTGCGGTGCGAGCCGGCTTGAATTCGGTTTTCGGATCCACCGCCTGAACGTCGACAATAGCAGAATCCACCACGGCACCGATAAGTTCTTGGGAACCCTTGATTGACTCGGGGTCATTGGAGGAAAGGAGTTCGACCGAGGTAGAGATACGTTCCTGAAGCTCGGGATGGCGAATTTCGATGATCCTCGCCATCTGGGTCAGAGTGAAGCGACGTGAGAGGGGGCGAAGCAGGGACCACCATGCTGCGACAAGCGTAAGGCCAAGGCCGCTGAGGCTGAGCACCCAGCGGGAAGTGGAGGAAAACAGGGTCACGCTCGCGTCGATGAGCATGATCGTTAGGAGGCAGGCGAGAGCTACTGCCAAGGTGGCACAGAGTCCACGAATGAATAGCAGTCGCCGAACACGCCGGATCATCAATCCCAGCTTGTCCTGGATCGGGGCTGGCAACTGGCTGAAGGCGGCTTCGAGCGTGCTCATTTGAATTCAGTGTTCGTGATTAAACAAGACCGCTGCGTCGGCGCACGATCCATTCTGTGGTTAGAAAGCCCAAAAAGGCGAGTAACATCGACCAGGTATCCCAGAGCGTGATGTTGCGTTGTTCGGTCAGGATTTCTTTAGGTGCTCCAAACGAAGTAAGCAGAGATTCCAGATCGTGGAGCTCAGCGAGGCGGCCTCCGGTGAGCTGGGTGGCGTGATTAAGAAAATTGCGATCGGCGGTGAGTTCGGCGAGTTCGACCGGGTTCCTAGTCGAGACAACCAGGAGCTCGGTTGAGATCGTGTCGGGGCCGTCAGGGTTCGCGGCAACGGACTGGTCGATCGCTTTTCCGGCAAGGCGCAGTTCGTAGTTGCCTTCGCGGGACAGATTGGGAAGGCTCGTCTCATAGAGGCCGGAAGAACCGCTGCGATAGCTCATGCGCTGTTGATTGAGACGGACGCCGTCTTTCCAGACTTCGGCTTTAATCTCGGCGTCGGTGACAGGGCGGCGCTCGGCGTCGAGAACCTTTGCGGTGACCGTGACTGGATCATCCGGGGTGTAGCTGAGGCGGTTGGAACCGAGCCGGATCAACTCGCCACCGGAGCGCAGGTTGGGGCCGGCACCCCAGCGCATCACCTGTCCCCAGAAGCGGTGATGGTAGGTGTCGCCGACGCCGTAGCGAAAGCGCCAGCTCTGGTCGGAGTTCAGGAAGAGCACCTTGCCGAGACCTGCCCGGATCGTCGAAATGACAGCATTGTTCTGCTCTAGTGTTTTGCGATTGGCGAGTTGCTCAATGGCGGCCTCAACCGAACCGGGGGAGCCGTCTGGTGCGATGTTGCCGTTCAGGCTGACAGATCCGATGGGGAGGGCAAAGGCGAGCACCTCGGCAGTTTCTTTGACGCCGTCGGCGACGAAGCGCCATTGCATCGGTTGAAATTCATTCCAGCGATCGAGGTTGAGCGCGCGACTGCTCGACTGCGAAGTGACGGCGTGGGACTGACCGGTCGAAGTGAGTTCGATCTTGAAGGACGATTCCGGAGAGTCGAAGCGGGCTTCGCTGTCAGCCGTGTAGTTGATCGGCAGCAGCGTCTGCAGCGTCTCATTGCTGTGGGCGTGGGGCATGTAGCGTGCGCCGGCCACACAGACAAGCATGGCTCCGCGGCGGGTGACCGCTTCGCTAACCGACTGCCAGTCTCGTGAACTGAGCGCATCGGGTTTTATGTCACCTAGAATGATGACGTCGAAGAGTTGCCACTCTTCCGGGGTGCGGGGAAGCTTGGTCGCTTCAGCTTCGCCGAAGGGGCGGGCGGCGCTGGCGTAAACAGGTTTGTGTTCCGGGGCCCGGTAAATCTCGTCCGGATTCATCAGCACATACTGGAGGTGGACGGACTTGTCTCTTCCGTAGAAAAGGTTGCGCAGGTATCTGAATTCCCATCTGGGGTATCCGTCGACGAGAAGAACGTTGGTGCGGTCGTCAGTTACGGCGACTTTGAAATCCCACGCATTGTTGTTCTTAAACAATTCGCCTTCGTCGGGCTTGACGAAGATCTGGTAATCGAGAATGCCCTTTTCCTCAGGGCGATGAACGAAGCGAAGTTCGGAGCGGAAGTCGACGTCGGAGATTTCCAGAGTCTGGGTTTCCACCACCGCACCGTTGCAGAGCAGTTCGGCTTCGATGGTTTCGCCAAGCAAGCCGTTGGCTTTGATCTCCGCTCCGACGACAACGCGGTCGTCGAGATAAATGGATTCGGGCGCCTTGAGGTCGAGGATTGAAAGGTCGATGGGACCAAGACGGCTACCGACCGGAACAGCACAGAGAGGGGTGTTCTGCACCGCGAGTTGGCGGAGGCTGTCTTCGGGAAGCGTTTGACTGTTTGAACGGCCGTCCGAGAGAAGAAGGACGCCAGCGAGTGATTCCGGTGCGGTGGTATCAAGAACGTGTTCGAGTGCACTGGTGAGATTAGTCTGGGTGCGTGTGGGGTCAGTGTTGAGCGAGCCAGTGAAGGCCGATACATCGGAGAGATCTTTGAATGGAGCGACGTCCTGAGCGAAGCGGTAGAAACGCAGGTTGTAGTCTTCGCTAAGTCGATTCAACAGGGTCTGGTCGTTCACTGAACCCTCGTGGGTTTCTTCTTCAGCGGGTGAGACGGTTGACTCGAGAACACGTCTTGCCAGTTCGAGCCGGGTAATGTTGGCGGCCTGGTCGATCCGCGAACGGGCGTCCTCGGGTAGGGCGCGGTAGTAGTGGTCGTCAGCCTTAAGGGTGGTTGTCGGCAAGGTGTGGCGCACCGACTCGAGCTCGATGCGGGCGACTTTGATCTGCTTAAGAAGTTCGGGCGCGTTGTTGGACTCGAGAGCCTTCTTCGCCGTTCCAAGGATGCGGGTGATGCCGTCGCGACTGCGCTTTTGATAGTCGATAAGGCGATCCGCGACTTCATCAGGAAAGGGCTCCTGGCGGGTTTGCTCAAGAAGTTCATTCAGCGAAAGATTGGTTTCGAAGAGCAAGTCGATCAGTTCGGTGAGTTGGGCAACCCGGCTTTCGACAGCGGCTTCGGGACTGGGCGCCGCTTCAAAGGCGCGAACTTCGTGGGCAAAGTGTGAATCGATGGATTCGACAAGGTTGCTGATTTCGCGAAGCGGAGGTCGATCTGCGAGCTCGGGAACATGGGAAAGGGCGGCGCGGTCGAGGCGTTCCGAAGCATTGAGGCGTTGGTCGGCCAGGAGCATCGAGTCGGATTCATCGACGAGAATGGCCACTTCCCGTTCGATCTCGCGGGATTCAAGAAAGGAGCGAACTGGTTGGGCGAGAACTAGCAAAAGAATGATGAGCGCAGCTAAACGCAGTCCGAGGAGAAAGCGACCTTTGCCCGGTGGAACGAGGGTTCTCTCAAAATGGTAGAGACCCACGATCCATTCGATGGCGATTCCTCCGGCGAGGGCGAGGCCAAGCAGCGGCCACGAGGTGGCGAGGGCGAGCGTCTGGGCCAGGATCTGGAGTGCAGCCCAGCATCCAACTCCGGCGAGGGCGGCCCCGGCGATATGCCAGCTGAAGTGAGGAAGGCGTTTCAGCGCCGAGTGGGCCGCAAACCACAGGACGATGCTGATCACCAGCATCGCACTGAGCGCGCCCACTCCCAGAGCGGTGAGATCGTCTCGACTATAATCTTCCGGATTCAAAGAGTGGTAGTGTTAGCCTGCTTTCCCCATCTTGACGAGTTGCTCGCGGAACTTGGTGGACGGGGCGTCCTTGGATTCAAACTGGATCGTGATATCTTCTCCCATCCGTCGGCTGTGGGCGATCCAGCGCGAAAGAGTGACTTCAAGAAGGAGGAAAAGGAAGGCGCCGATCGCTAGGTAGCGCCAGAGTTCCTGGCCGAACTGGTTTCCGTTAAGAAATCCAACCAACTCCTCAAGAGTCTGTGGCTGTGATAGGGTCACGAAGTTACTAATAAAGTGGTAGTCAGTTTCGGAGAGTTTCTTTAACTGGCTCTCGTTTTCGTTACGTCGGACCGTGAAGGGGATTTCGGAACCTTCTTCAACAAGGAAATGTGAGAAGAAAAGGCGCTGCTCTTCAGGGACAACGAGGTGGTAGAGGCCCGAGGAAATTTCGCCCTGCAGTTTGAGGACAGATCCGGTCCCGACCGAAGCAAGTTGAGCGGTGCGGGGTCGACCCCCGGGGCCCTTGACCTGGTAGGAGGTGAGCAATGACTGGCGGCCAGCTTCACCCTCTCTCAGAGAGAAAGTGCGGAAGGCGCGGGAGGGAATTACCTGCTGGGCGATGGAGTCAGATTCCCACATCAGGGTTGCCTTGGCGTCTCCGCCTTCGTCCTCGAAAATGGCGTGGAAGTCATACCATTTGTCGCCTTCGAATTTGAAGCCGATCTGCTTGCGGCTGCCGGGTGACTGGAAATCTCCAATGTGCTTGCTGTTGATCGTGACGTTCAGCCTTCCGTCGAGGTCGGCGATGAAGGCATAGCGATTTGTCTCGGGGAATTGTATGCTGCCTTCCCATTCAACGCGGAAGTTGTCGGCCGGGATGCCTGCGGCCGGTGTGCTGTTGCGCCAGTCGAATCTGATGGAATCGTCAGTTTTCACATGAGAAGGTTCTTTGGTATAGCTGTCTTGGTAATATTTGCCGACCAGGCCTTGCCCGATGGCGCGGCCACGGCGTCCCGCGAGATTGATGCTGATCTCCCATCCCGGGTCGAGGTTTAGTACGTAGGCGGTCGGATCAGCGAGGTAGTAGACCAGTTCGTGGAGGTAGGGCAAAAACGCCTGGCGGGTGACGAGATTTCCTGACGTGAGGTCGAGCGGTATGCTTGTCAGGATGACCTGTCCCCGGCCAAGTTGACGGTTGGAAAGAAGGATCGCGCCGTTGTTCAGACGGGCGCCGATCGAGGTGATGCGATTGAGGGATTCCGGAACTTCCTGCCCGCGGTAGTTCGTGATGAACGTCTCGAGGAAATCGCTTTTGCCAGGCGCGGCGACTTTGCGAAGAGCTGGGTGGGTGAGTGAGCCGGGAGAGGGAGCGAAGTGCTCTCCGGTGTTGGCGACGGTGGGTTGGTCGTCGAGCAGGGCGGGAAGTACCGGAAGCCCGTCTCCAAGTTTCCACTGGTTGTAGAAGTCAGGCTGGGACTTGTGACCGGCAGCCACGAGTAGGCCGCCTCCACTGCGAACGTAGGAAACTAGTGCTTTGGCAGTTGCCTTTGGAAGACGGGGGACGTCTCCGAGGATGACAGCGTCGTAGGCTTCGAATTCCGAAATGGTGGCTATCTCGGGCGCTTTGATGACGACGGGTTCGACCAGGAATTCGATGAGATCGAGGGTGGGGTCGTAGAACATGTCAAAGTTGTCGGACGACTCATCAGCAACAGCTTCGTTATTGGCCTTTAGAGTAGGGTCGAGAGTGAGGGATGAAGGAGCCAGAGCAACTGCGGCAAAGGTCGACGCCCGGTCAAGCACCCGGCCGTAAGGACGTCCGTCGACGATGAGTACCTTTAGACGATCGGCGACGTTCGTGGCGTAGAAATTCTTGTTGTCGGTGGCGATGTCATCCTGAACCTCGAGTTCAGCCGAGACATAGTGAGCGCCGGGATCGGAGAACTTGTGGGAAAAGGTGACGGTTTGTTTTTCTCCGGGTTGGAGCTGGGCGATGGATTGGTCCCGGTAGGGGCGGTTTTCTCCGACGGAAAGAAGCAGGGCACCCGGGGTGACAGCTTCGTTGCCGGTATTGCGAACTGTGACGGAGATGTCGACGGGGCGGTCGACCCCAACAATCTCGCGTGAAAAAGTGACATCAGTAACGGCGAGGTTCCGGATATAGTCTGGTAGAGGAAGCTTGCGAAGCAGGATCTGTGGCTCGGTGGTGAGATTCTGGAAGGCATCGCGCAGAAAACTCCATTGGCCGGCTTTGCCGATTTCCCAGCCGATATTTTGTTCATCGGTCAGGATAATAATTTGTTTCGCCGGATTGTCACCGCGGGCAAGACTGAGTGAGGCCAGCGTGAAAGTCTGGTAGGTCGCCATGGCACCGTCGATAGGAGCGAGATCATTGAGGGCGGTTTCGAGCTCGGCGCGATCGGTGGTGGGGTCGAGAATGATACCGGTCGGTGACGGGCCGCCGAGGATTAGACTGAAGGCATGCCCGCGTGGAGCGCGCTTGATCAGAGTTCGTGCTTCCTTGACTGCTCTTTCGAAATTGGTCTCGCCGTTGGCCATGATGGACATGGAGGTCGAACCATCAATGATCAGCGCCACATCCTGTCGGGCTCCCGGGGTGAAGCGGGAGAGATTGAGGTATTTCTCAAACGCGATCAGACCGATGCAGGATAGCAGCAGGATAATCGAGGTTCCCCCGATCCGTTGTTGCCACTTCTTTTCACCGTGAAGAACCACCGCAACACCCAGACCGACGACGCCGATCAGCATGACGGGGAGAATGACGATCCAGGGAATAGTCGTCCCCGGCGGAATGAACGGTCTCGCCAGCGCCAGTGCGAGGAGACCGACGAGGAGGCATCGCGTCGCCATGAGAAGCGCTTCCTCGAGTTGGATGCGGCGGCTCCGAATCTCGAGTGACTCAAGCAGAAAGTTCATCGCACCCCAGTCGACGATCTTCTTGGAACGGCGATTAAGCAGGTGAATGATGATCGGAATGGCAATCGCAAGAGCTCCGATCACGAGCGCTGTATTAAGGAACAACAAGGATCAGGTCTTTCTTTGGGAGAAGTAGGTAAATAACGCCTCCGGCACTCCGGTCTTAGTATTGATTGGGACGTAGTCCGCCTGCATCTGGCCGCAGGCCAGTTCCATGGCCTTGAGGTGCTCGCGGACACGGTCGAGATAAGACGCCCGGATTGTCGAAGGGTCGATGTTGAGCTTACGGCCCTCGACTTCGAGGCAGCGAAAGTCGTCAAAGTTTTCGAAGGGGAAAGTCAATTCCTCTGCCGCCATGAGATGGAAAACGACGAGTTCATGGTTCTTATAGCGGAAGTGATGGAGCGCGTTCTTGATGGCTTCGGCATCATCGAAAAGGTCACTGATCACAATGACGAGCCCGCGTGGCGGAATTCGTTCGGCGATCTCGTGAAAGGTATCGGCGCAACGGGTGTCCTCTGTGGAATTAGTGTTAGACAGTTCTTCAAGAATAGCGCGGACCTGGCTCGGTTTTGCTGTGGGGCGCAGGTAGCGCTTAATGCCATCAGCAAAGGTGACGAGGCCGACGGCATCCTGCTGTCGGATCAAGAGGTAGGTCAGTGCGGCGGTGAGGTAGCGCCCGTATTCAAACTTGGAGAGGCATTCGCATCCGCCCAGCGAAGTTGCTTCGTCGCCGGAATAGGCCATCGACCCCGACGCATCTAGGAGTATGGTGACCCTCATGTTGGTCTCCTCGATGAATTGCTTGATGTAGTAACGGTCGCTTTTGCCGTAGATCCGCCAGTCGAGATTGCGGAGGTCGTCTCCGCTCACGTATTGGCGGTGTTCGGCGAACTCAACCGAGAACCCTTTGTGGGGGCTGGAGTGGCGCCCGTTGATGGTGCCTTCCTTCGCGCTGCGCGCGAGGAATTCCAACCGGGTGATCATGTTGATGATCTCGCCCGGAAGCAGCTCGGTGAAGGCGGGTGTCGCGCTTTCCGGCATGGAATCAGACGTCGAGGTCAGCACTCGGCTGGAACTGGTCGACCAGCATGGTGACGATGTCGTCGCTGGTGACCCCGGCGGCCTCCGCGTTGAACGTTGTCAGAACGCGGTGACGCAGCACGGGGTGAGCCACGGCGCGTACATCGGCGGTAGTCGTGTGATATCGTCCCTGGAGAATGGCGCGGGCCTTGGCGGCAAGAACGAGGTAAATGCCGGCTCGTGGGCCAGCACCCCAGGAAACCATTTCTTTGACGAAATCAGGAGCTCCCTCCTCTTTGGGCCGGGAGGCTCGAGC
>PKCI01000090.1 GCA_002862135.1 Verrucomicrobiota bacterium
ATCCTGACATTAGCTTGTCGATAACAACTTCGCGATAGTTTCGAGTAGGGTGCATCAAGCAAATGGCGTAGGCGTCGGTGAGGATGGGTAAGCCGGCGCAGGAGCAGACGCCTCAATGACATGGTGTGGCAATCCTATTGACATCACCGAACTACATTTGCGGTTCGAGAATCTCCAAATTCTATAAGGGAGTGCAGCAGAGGGGCATGGCAGCGATGCGGTTTTTCCAGGACTCGATCGGAGCTTGCGGGCTTGGATCCATCCGCTGCCACGGTTGTTGGTCCCTAGCCAATGATGCCTTTGGCTATCTCACCGTGAACGTCGGTAAGGCGGAAATCGCGGCCGGCGTATCGGTAGGTCAGTCTTGTGTGATCGAGACCAAGAAGATGAAGAATCGTGGCGTGCCAGTCGTGAATGTGTACTTTGTCGGCGACGGCCTGGGCTCCATGCTCGTCGGTGGAGCCATAGCGTTGCCCGCCCTTGACGCCGCCACCCGCCATCCAGACGGTGTAACCTTTATTGTTATGATCGCGTCCGTTGGTGGACTGGCCGTGAGGGGTTCGACCAAATTCTCCGGCCCAGATTACGAGAGTGTCTTTCAGCATGTCACGCTGCTTCAGGTCCTTGAGAAGACCGGCGATCGGTTTGTCGATTCCGGCACAGCTGCTGGAGAGAGCGTCCCGCAGGTTCCGGTGGTGATCCCAGCCTCCGCTGTTGAGCTGGACGAAACGAACGCCTGATTCCAGCAGGCGCCTGGCGCCCAAGCACTGTCGTCCAAAGCTACTGGTGAAATTCTCGTCGAGACCGTAGAGAGAGCGAATGTGTTCGGGTTCGCTGCCGATGTCCATGACCTCAGGAATCTCATCCTGCATGCGGAAAGCGAGTTCGTAGGATTCGATAATACCCTCGACTTCGGGATGGAACCCGTCGCGTGTCAGTTTTCCGGCGTTCAGTGATTTGACGTAGTCGAGTTGAAGTCGCTGCAGATCCTTGCTGAGCCGTGGGTTCTTGATGTTCTTAAGCGGTTCAGGATTCTGCTGGCGGGTGAAGCGGTCCCGACCAGTGCCGCCAATTGGTGTTCCCTGGTAAATCGCGGGGAGAAATGCACTGCCGTAGTTTTGGGCCCCGTTCGGCGGGGACAGAGTCACAAACCCAGGGAGGCTGTCGTTACCGGTTCCGAGTCCGTAGAGCGTCCAAGCACCGAGCGAGGGGCGGACGAACTGGAAGTTACCCGTGTGCATCTGGGTGGTTGCCTGCGGATGGTTCGGCAAGTCGGTATGCATGCTGTTGATCAGACAGAGATCATCGGCATGACCTGCAACATGGGGGAAGAGTTCCGAGATGTGCAGCCCGCTTTCTCCGTGTTGGTTGAACTTCCAAGGAGATCCCAGCAACTTGGAAAAGTTTCCTCCGGCCCTCTTGCCGTCATCTGCGTTCAGTTGCGGCTTGTAGTCGAAAGTGTCCACATGAGATGGACCCCCTTGCATAGCCAGGAAGACGACTCGTTTCGCCTTGGGTGCAAAGTGAGGCTCCTTCGGAGCGAGCGGTTTTGCCGCGGCTCGTGCTTCCATCGTGCTGAGCGCAGAGAAGGCGAGGTAGCCGAAGCCGGCGGTGCCGGCCTGGAGCACGCTGCGACGGGATGGGTTGTTGATTGGGAGGGCGTTCATCGGTTTCAAAAAAGATTGGTGGTGACTAGTTAAGGTAGCGAAATTCGGCACTGGCGATGAGAGACTGGCAGAAGGTGGTTAAGGCCATGAGGCGGGCTTCATCCCGGCTGTGTCCGGAGTCCTGAGCCGCCTTGATGAAATTCAACACATAATTGTAAGTCTTCTCGCCTTCTTCCGCGGTGGGTGGCCGCGAATAGCAGCGATAGAATGCCTCCCTGGCGAGGGGGGCACCTTTTAGTTTGAGATCGTTTACGAGATGGTCGGCCATGGCTGAAGCGCTCTTGAGAACAAACTCGGAGTTCATCATGTAAAGCGCTTGTGACGGCACGGTGGTGACATCCCGTTTGCCGGCGATCAGGCTTGGATCGGCAAAATCGAACAGGGCGAGGGATTCAGGAATGACGCCCCGAACGATGGGCAGGTAGACGGAGCGGTTGTCAGTCTCCCGGCTCAACACGGCTTGAGGAAAGTTACCGCGGCCAACGATTCCGTCGCCCTGTTCACTGACGGCTGAGCCCACGGGGCGTTCGAGTTTGAGTTCGCCACTGACAGCCAGGGTCGCATCGCGAATGGACTCGGCATCGAGGCGGCGCTTGTTGGCCCGCCAGAGGTAGCTGTTGTAAGGATCTTTTTGGAAGTGGTCTTCGCGGAATACTGAACTCATCCGATAAGTGCGACTGGTCACGATCTCCCGAACCAACTCTTTGGTGGACCAGTCATTCTCGTGAAGACGGACGGCAAGATAGTCGAGCAGATCAGGGTGGCTCGGAGCTTCCCCGGTCGTTCCGAAATTATCCACGGAAGTGACAATGCCTTCACCGAACAGCCATGACCAGACACGGTTGGCATAGACCCGCGCGGTGAGAGGATTTTCGGGAGAGGTGATCCAGTGTGCCATCTGGAGGCGGCCGCTTTCATCCGAAGCAATGGGTTCTTCGTCGTGAGTTTTGATCACCTGGATAAATCCACGGGGAACGCGTTCGTCTGTCGGATTGTCTTCTTCTCCTCGAATGAGAACCTGGGAGTCGAAGGGTTCCTCACGGTCGCGCACACCCATCGCTAAAGCATGGGCTTTGCCGGTGTCGTCGTAGTTGCCGAGAGCACGATCAAGCGCCCCGATGCGTGAATTGACTCCGAGGATTTGCGGGCGAATCCGGGTGGCCTCCTCCGGATCGCCGTCACGGCGGGCCTGAGCGAAAGCGGCAGTGAGCTCCTGCAACTGCTCCATGGCCGACTGCCGGCGGAATTCCAGATCGATCATTTCACCGAGGGAGCGATTTTCGCCTCCGTCAATTACGGAGGGCAGACGAATTAACTCCGTCTCCTTTCGATTTTGGAGCGCACGCTGAGTGCCGTAGAGGGTTTCACTGCTGAGGAAAATCCCGGCCATAGCGTAGTAGTCAGACATCGGGATGGCGTCGGATTTGTGATCGTGACAGCGGGCGCAGGCGACGGTGGTGGCGAGAAAGGCCTGAGTTGTGGTATCAATTTGCTCGTCGACAAGATCGAAGCGGAACTGGCGGTTGCTGATTTCGTTGAGCCCCTTGGTTCCGATGGCGAGGAAGCCGGTGGCTACCAGATTCTCGGCTTTATCGAATTCGTCGGCTGGTTCGAGAAGATCGCCGGCGAGTTGCTCAGTAATGAATTCATCAAACGGTTTGTCTGAGTTATAGGAATCGATGACATAGTCCCGATAGCGCCAGGCATGAGGGAAGGTGGCATTGATCTCCTTGCCGGCAGATTCGGCGAAGCGGGCGACATCCATCCAGCGGCGCCCAAAGCGCTCACCAAACTGGGGAGAGCTGAGAAAGTTATCTACAGTTTCGGATACGGCTTTGTCAGGATTCGTTTCGTAGGCAGAGACAAACGCTTCTACCTCATCAGAAGCAGGGGGGAGCCCGGTCAGGTCGAAGGAAAGTCTTCGGAGAAGGGTGCGAGGATCTGCATCCGGTGCCGGAGTGAGGTCGTTCTCGGCATGGCCGGCCTGGATTAGCACGTCGACGGAATTGCGGGCCCAGTTATTTCCCTCCTCGATTGCCGCGGCAGGCTTCATGGGAACCTGATAGGACCAGTGATTGCGGCCCTCCTCGATGTTGATGGTATTTGTGTAGTCCTGAGGAGAGTTGTCATCCTTTGCCACCTCGCGGGGATCAGGAGCACCCATTTCGATCCACTGCTTCAGAACCGCGATCTCACTGTCCTTGAGCTTGTACTTCGGAGGCATCTCCATGCTGCTGTCATCGTAGGTCACGGCAACATAGAGAAGGCTCTCATCGAGATCGTGGGGGACCACTGCGGGTCCGGTATCGCCTCCACTGCGTGATCCAATTCGGGTATCGAGAAGAAGCCCACCTTTGATTTTTTCGCCATCTTTGGAGTGGCACTTGTAGCAATGTTCAACGAGAACGGGCCGAACTTCTTTCTCGAAGAACTCAAGCTGCTTCGGCGAGATGTCTTCGCTCATTTGCGCCTGCGCAAGCAGGGGAAGAGCGCTGGCCAGGAGGGTGGTGATAGCTGCGGACTTCATTGCATTGGTGCTACCGGATACAACCCATCCGATCGGAGAGGGTTTCGCTAATTGCTAAAAAAGTTACTTCAGTGGATTCTCATACCAGAAGACGCCGAGGTGATGACTCTCTTCGCAGGTGATGATATCGAGATCGCCGTCGGCATCGAGATCGAGCAGTTCGATCCGATCAAATTTGACTCCTTCGGGTCCACTCACTTCGGTGATCTCAGAGAATACATTACTGATGAACGCCCCGTGTTTCGTTCCGTTTGCCTTTTCGCAGGTGATGACGAAATCCGGGATATTATCTCCGGAGAGGTCACCGACTTTGACCGCCTTGGTGCTACCGTAGAGGTCTTGCGAAAAGGGATTCAATTCAGACGAATCCACCCAGGGGGCAAGAATGGATACCGGTTGATAAAAAATACGAGTCTGATTGGGTTTGATCGAAGCAACGATGTCGAGGTGGTCATCATCATCGAGTCGGGCAATGTCGAGAAACATAACTTCCTCTCCGCTCGCAGCGATGAGGCGGGCTTTTCCAAAAAAGGGGGTCTCCTTGAGTAGCTGTATCAGGTAGATTCCGGACTTTGAACCTTTTCGATCAGATGCGAGCAAGAAGTCATTTCCCGCCGATTGAAGAACTTTCAAGGTCATGATCCAGGCCGCATCCATGATGCGATGGAGATTCCATTTTTCCACATCTCTCGCGACGGTGCTGCCAGGGTTTTCCAGCCACGAAATGGATCCATTTTCGTTCTTTGATCCGAGAAAGAGGTCGGTGTCCCCGTCATGATCGACATCGTAGGGGAGGCAGAACATCCAGCGCTGTTGCTTCTCGGTCGCAGGAAATGCCGCCGTTTCCCAGAGCGCTTCATCGGCGAGGTCGTCGTCGGTGCCGGGTGCCCAGTGAATAAAAACGGTCCGGGTGCTTCCCTCCGAAGAACTGATGACATCGAGTCTACCGTCGCCGTTGAGATCACCGAAAACAGCATCCTCGGTATGGGGCGCTCTCCCGGCGGTAATGGCGGGCCAGATCTCTCTGGAGGATTCGGGGCCTGGATTCAGACAGACACGAATAGCGTCTCCCTCCTCCCAACCGGTTACGATATCTGGTAGTCCGTCGCCGTTGATATCTCCGATGCGAACCCCGTCCGCTCCTTTTTTGCCAGCATCGGGATCGGAGGGATCGATCGTATGGCGGTTCCAGGTTTCAGCGGCCGTGGAGGCCGTTACAAGAAATGTGATAGCGCCAAGAAGGTAGGCGGAGACGGTTTTCATTGTGAGAAATGAGGAGTAACGTCAAGGTGACTCGGCGGAGTCGACCCTGTCCATGAGAATTCCAGTTTATCTGCGCTTTTTAGCCTTGGCTGTCACTGCGATAGGGTTGAGCGTTAAAGCCCAGGACTCGAATGAGTTTGATCCGTTTTCGGATGAGGCGTTGGCTGATCTCGAGGAGAACGCTTTCGCTGAGCGCGATGATTCTCAGAAATACCTCGAGCCGGGTAAGGTCCGGATGCTGAACAATCTGGCGAAACCGTCGATCGTCACGATTCGCCAATTGGGGCGGGATGGTGAGAAACGGGGAACGGGTTCCGGTTTTGTCATTTCCGATGAGGGGCTGATCGTGACCAACCTGCACGTCATCGGTGAAGGTCGATCCATCGAAGTCGAATTCTTTGACGGATCTATTCGCGAAGTGACCGAGGTGAATGCCTTCGACCGCTACTTTGATCTCGCTGTCCTCAAGATTGATCCGAAAGGCGCAAATTTGAAGCCCTTGAAAATGGCCGATTCCTCGGAACTCCAGCAGGGTGATCTCATCGTAGGTTTCGGCGCTCCCCAGGGACTAGGATTCAGCGTTGTGGCAGGCGTCCTTTCTGCGATTCGAGCACTGGATCCCGGTTTTATTGGAGAAGGAGAAACTCCGGACTACCCCATGCTGCAACTGGCGATGCCGATTGAGCAGGGGAACAGTGGTGGTCCAGTCCTGAATCTTGAGGGCGAAGTAATTGGCGTAGTGACATTGAAGCACAGGGTTACTGAGAACCTTGGATTCGCTGTGCAAAGCAACGACCTCAAGGCTTTGCTCGACAAGCCGAATCCGATTCCAATCGATCGCTGGCGCACTATTGGAGTGCTTGATGACCGGCTTTGGACGGCCGTTATGGGTGGTGACTGGACCCAACGGGGTGGAGTCATTTCGGCGCGCAAAAGGGGCGATGGCTTCGGCGGGAGGGCCTTGTGCTTGTCTGAGCAAGAGGTTCCGGAATTACCCTACGAAGTTTCGGTTCGCGTCCGCCTCGGGGATGAAAGCGGTGCCGCTGGAATTGCCTTCGCTGCAGATGGTGAAGACAAACATTATGGATTTTACCCGACTAGAGGAAAGATACGTTTTACTCGGTTTGACGGTGCCGACGTATACTCGTGGACCATTCTTGAACAGTTTGAGACTTCAGCCTACCTCCAGGGCGATTGGAATGAGCTTCGTGTCAGGGTCGAGGAACGACTTATTACCGGCTGGATCAACGGGCAGAAAGTGCTCGAGATGCAGGACGCCGGCCTTCGAGGCGGCCAGGCCGGGCTCTGCAAATTTCGGGATACCGAAGCTGAGTTTCGCGGGTTCGATATTGGGCGTAATCTGGGGGCTATCGATTTCCCGCCCAAAGAGCGAATGCGGCTGGAGGAAGTTATTACAAAATTCCTGGATGGTGCGAGTGCTGAGGAGACGGTCAACAAGCTGAGCCCACAGGAAAGCCATGGCCGGGCCATGCTACTTGAGAAAGCGGATGAACTTTTAGAGATGGCTGCAGAACTTCGGGAACTGGAGGCTGAGGTCCACCGGGAGGCCGTGATCAATGAGCTCAGCCTCACCCTCGACCGTCCCGAGGAGGACGTTGATCTGTTTGAAGTCGGTCTTCAGATTGCCCGAATTGACGATCCGGAAGTCGATTTGGATCACTACCGTTCGAGCTTCTCAAGGTTGGTGGGGGACGCCAGTGAGTATCTGGAGGAGAATGCTTTGGAAGCTGGACCGCGGGAGCAGGCTGAGGCGCTTCGGGATTTCCTGTTCAATGAAAACGGTTTTCACGGCAGTCGAACGGAATACTATCATCATTCCAACAGCTACGTGAATCATGTACTGGATGACCGCGAAGGATTGCCAATCACCTTAAGTGCCCTCTTCATCGAGATGGCACGCAGGCTCCAGATTCCGGGAGTGTTTGGCGCTCCTCTCCCGGGCAAATTCATGGTTGGGGTGGAGTATCGCTGGAATGAAACCAAGAAAACCGTCTTTATCGATGTCTATGAGAATGGCGCTATCCTGGGCCGATCGAAGGTGGCGCGGGAAGTCTGGAGAGTGACTGGTGCTCCTCCCATGAAGGGCGCCTTTCAGCCCGCTACATCACGGGAGATCGCCGTGCGCATGTTGCGAAATCTGGTAGGTTTGGAGATCAATCAGCGCAAGACTCCGGAAGCAGCCCGTGATTATTTGGAACTGTTGCTCGCGATTGAGCCTGATGCGGCCCAAGAGAGGTTTCAGCGTGCCTTGCTCAAACTTCAGGACGACGACATGGTCGGCGCGCGGCAGGACATTGACTGGTTGCTCAAGAACCGTCCTTCCGGCCTCGACTACGGGAGGCTGGAGGAGTTTCGCGGCACCTTGGCCGGGGGGGAGTGATTCCTCACTCTCTGCTTATTCGCTTTCGAGGCAGGTGTTGATTCGCTCAACAAGTTCAAGCCTGAAGGGCTTGATGTCCGTTCCCTTCGTCTGAGTCAGCATAATTCCAATCACGTCAGTCTCGAAGTCGATCCAGCAGTAGGTGCCGGAGGAACCAGAGTGTCCGATCGCTAGAGGTTGCCCGCTATTGTTCTTCCGCAGAATCCCGAAGCCGCCCCGGATTCGATTCCCGGGCGAGACTGGCAACAGCATCTCCTGAAAGGTTTTTGTCGAGAGAAATGGGGCGCCTTGGTGGATCCCGCCGTTCTGGATCATCATGAGCCAGCGCGCGAGATCAGGGGCGTTCGAAATAATCGAGCCTCCGGAGGAACTGTAGGTATTGGTTGGTGGAACCGGCAAGCCCTTGTACACTAACAGTTTCCCACTTTTCCCGTAGTAGTAGCGAGTTGGGAGCGGAGAGATTGCGTCGACAGCGGCGGCATCTCTGAATCGGGTATGTTTCATTCCGAGTGGGATTGCAAGTTCGTCGAGCAGTAGTTGATTGCGAGGGATACCGGCGGCAGCTTCGATCACGCCAGCAGCGATATCGGTCCCAATGCCGCTATAGGCAAATTTGGTTCCGGGCTGTGATTCGAAAGGAATCTTCTCGACATAATTGTTAACGACTTCGTCGAGGCGGAGTCCTCTTGTCCAGCTAGCGAACCATGGGCGTCCCAGTTTTCTCTCGGCGAGACGGGTGCCTCCGGTGTGACTTAGTAATTCGATCGTTGTAGGAGGGCGATTCAGAAGGTCCCCATTTTCAAGCCTGGCATTTGCATAGGCTGGAAGATAGTTGGTGATCGGAGCTCCCGGATCGAGCTTTCCCTTTTCCGACAGGCGGTAAGCGAGTGTTCCCAGGATGGGTTTGCTAATCGAAGCAATGATGGCCGGCGTTTCAATAGTAAACGGGTTTCTGCTCTCGATGTCGGCATAGCCGAACCCAGATTCATAGGCGACTAGGCCGCGTTCGAGAATGAGAAGTGATCCTCCTGCCACAACCCCGCCTTCAACCGATTCTTCAATGAAGGAGCTTACCGTGTCGAAATCCGAGGCGATGATTTGAGTTTCGACCAGCAGGAGCAGAAAGACTAATGCAATGAAACGCATATGGATTCCTTGACACTGACATTGAGTCGGGTTTTCGGTCAAGGACAGGACGTCCAACTGCAACACGCATTGAGGGGAAACGAAAAAAGCCGCGTTCCTTGCGGAACGCGGCTTCTTCGAAAAGGATCTTTTGACCAGCGGAGAATTAATCCTCGGTTTCTTCGGTCGCAGGAACGCAGGCGTCAACCCATTCAATCAGAGCCATGGGAGCAGAGTCGGAGCGACGCTGGCCAAGCCTGATGATGCGGGTGTAACCTCCCGCGCGATCGGCGCTGGCGGGAGCGATTTCTTCGAAGAGGACTTTGGCACTGCGCTGTGCAAGCTGGTTGCTGCCAAGGATAGAGATGGCACGGCGGCGGCTGTGCAGGGTGTTCGCCTTGCCAAGAGTCACGAGCTTGTCAGCAAAAGGACGCAGAGCCTTGGCCTTGGCCAAGGTCGTTTTAATTTGCTTGTGCTCAATGAGGCTGGCGGCAAGGTTGCGCATAAGGGCCTCGCGGTGGGCCTTGTCGCGCTGAAGTTTTACGGTCTTGCTTCGGTGTCTCATCAGTAAAGAAGGTTTGTGAATGAGGGACTCAGGCAGTGGCCTGAATCCCGTTTACATTCAGATGGATCAGTCGTTGATGTTCTGGGCGATAAGGGCTGCGAGACCCGGACCCTCGGCGCTACGGTCGCCGCCAAGAAGAGTGGCGGTGAAAGGCTGCTCGAGAAGAGACGGATCGATCTGCATGCCGAGAGAGAGGCCCAGCTCGTGGAGTTTGTCCTTGATCTCGTTGAGAGACTTCTTACCGAAGTTACGATACTTGAGCATCTCGGCTTCGGACTTCATAGCGAGCTGACCGACAGTGGTAATATTCGCGTTGTTGAGGCAGTTAGCGGCACGAACGGAGAGTTCGATTTCGTTAACGCTCATGTTCAGCAGCTTCTTGAGCTCGGCATTTTCCTCGCTTTGTGTCTCGGGACGGTCCTCGATGTTGATGGCGTCATCGTCGTAGTTGACGAAAACGTCGAGGTGGTGACGGAGAATCGCAGAAGCTTGAAGGAGAGCGTCGTGAGGCTCAATCCGACCGTCGGTCCAGAGTTCAAGGTTAAGCTTGTCGTAGTCAGTGCGCTGACCGACACGGGTGTTTTCCACAGCATATTTGACGCGGCGAACCGGTGAGAAAATGGAGTCGATCGGAATCACGCCGATAGGCATGTCGGGATGTTTGTTATCCTCGGATGTGTTGAAACCACGACCAACGCGAACTTCCATCTCAAGTGAAAACTTCGTGTTACGATCCAGTGTGCAAATGTGCTGGTCCGGGTTCACGATTTCGTACTGGGAAATTTCCTGAATGTCCTTGGCGGTTACTTCTCCGGCCTTGTCGACGGTGAGGGAGAGAGTTGCAGGATCCTTGTCCTCGAAGTGCTTGAAGCGGATCTGCTTTAGGTTGAGGACTATATCAGTGACGTCTTCGACCACACCGGGAAGGCTGGCAAATTCATGCTGGGCGCCGGCGATGCGCACTGAAGTGATAGCGGCGCCTTCCAGCGAGGAAAGGAGCACACGGCGCAGGCTGTTACCGATAGTATGACCAAAACCAGCCTCAAAAGGCTCAGCCGTGAATTTGGCGTAGGTTTCGGTTGCGGTGTCTTCGTCTTTAACAAGACGATCCGGAATCTCAAACGGAGCTAGTGATTTGGACATGTAATGCATGGGTAGCCGGGTTTCCCTCGCGCGAGCGTGACTCCCTTTCAGGAAAACGCAAGGACCTACGGCGATTGGATAAACGCTCGAGCGCGGAATATCGGAGATAATTCTGGAAAGTAAAGGGGGAATATTTTGGGGAGTGATGAAAGCACAGGGCATATGGCATAAACCATGAGTGGGCAGCAGAGAGGCTTTTGCCGTGGATCTTTTGCCAGAAACCGACCAAAAAGAAAGCCCCCGCAGTGGTCTGCGGGGGCAAGGCAAATCAAAAGACTTCATTTCAGTGAGGAACCGATGTGAAGGCTTTTTGCTGCTTATTTCTAGGACTGTCTGTGTAAAGCACGGTTGGTTTTAGTTTGGGAAGAACGGGAAGGGCTCGTCCCCTTGGAAAGAGGACTGAAACTGTGAGAGGCAAGGCTCCTGATGTTAGATTCAGGTTGAGAGGTTGCAGAAGTGGAGCGCCAGAACGTGCCCGAACTGCTGGCTTCCGACAAATTCGCATCCCTGTAGTTTTGGAACGGGGCTTTCACACTCGCCGAAGCAGCTGTCTCTTTGGAAGGAGAAAATCCTGAGGAGCATGCCGCGGCAGCGAAGAGGAATGAGAGTTGATAACTCTTAATAAGTCCAGCGGGCTCGGGGGAATAAATCTCGAAAATTATGTAAATAATAATTAATCTCAATAAGATAAATTCAACTTACCTCCTTCCAGGGAAATTTTTCAAACCCGGAACAAAGCACCTAGCTTTTTGCCCAAGATTACCCCAGCTCCAACTATCGTGATCGCGAGAAATGCCATGGCCCAAACTCCCAGTGCCGATGCGAGATGTGGGCCGTTGCCTAGCGAAGTGACAAGGGCGTAAATCGCTTTGGTGATGGGGAAATACTGCTGCTGTTCGGCGAGGATAAGTGAATCAGAGACTTCCAGCATGGCGAAAGAGAAGGCAAGCAGGCCGCCGGCGATAAGATTAGCTGCAATCAAAGGCAGGGTGACTTTGGTAAGAGCCTTGAGTGGCGGGCACCCGAGATTCTGTGCTGCTTCTTCCAGAGTGACGCTGGTCTGCTGAAAACCAGCGGCAGCCGACCGCACCACGTATGGTAGACGACGCACCGCGTAGGCGATGATAAGAATGATAATAGGGTTTTCGCCAAGAACGAGGAAGTCAAAGCGCTGGCCTTCGCGAGTCATGGCGAGATAGCCAAAGGCGAGGACTAGGCCCGGCACGGCAAGAGGAAGCATCGCCGTGGCGTCAAGGAACTGCCTGCCGGGGAGCTTGGTGCGAACAACGACATAGGCGATTGCGGTTCCCAGGATGACGTTCATCACGGTGGCAAGGGAGGCGTATTTGAGGGAATTTCCGATCGAATTGAGAGTCAACGGGTGACCGAGAGCATCGAGATAGTGCTGATTAGTCCAGTGCCGGGGTAAAATGCTACCGTACCACTGTTCCGACAGGGACAGCAGGGTGACGCCGATATGAGGCAAGATGGCGAGACCAGTAACGAAAACAAAGGAGCCGATGCAGAGCAGATTGGCCATTGGAGAAGCTGGTTTCAGGACACGGCCGGTAGCGGCTCGCCCGCTGCTGGCACCTATGTCACGCCCGAACAACCACTTCCCGATTAGGTAGAAAAAGACGGTGGCTACTAGCATGAGAACGACGAGAGCGTAAGGGAACGGGTTGCCGCTAAGATCTTTGATCCCGTGGAAGATCTGGACCGAAGTTACCCGGCCGAAATCAAAGATCAAAGGGACTCCAAGCTCGGTGAAGGACCAGATGAAGATAATGGTCGCCCCGGCAAAAACTCCGGGCATGATCATCGGCAAAGTGATGCGGGAAAGGCGCCGAATTCCATGGCAGCCAAGGTTTTCGGCGGCTTCTTCCATGGCGGGATCAACATTGGCCAGGGCTGCGGAGATATTGAGGTAGGCGATTGGATAGAGGTGAAGGGCGTTCATCAGGACGACACCGAGGAGTTGGCCTTCACCGAGCCAGTCGTGGGGAGCGTTGGCGTCCATGAGCCCTAGATCGATAAGAAAGGCATTTAAAACGCCTGCCTGGCCGAGGATCTGGCGGATTCCGAGAGCTCCTACGAAGGGAGGAAGAATCAATGGCACGAGAATCAGCGAGTTTAGGATCTCCTTCCCTCTGAAATCCCAGTGATTGGCCATCAAGGCCAGGGGAAGGGCAATTAAGAGGGACAACAGAGTTGTAAACAGTCCCATGTAAAAACTATTTATAAGTCCCTCTACGTAAATGGGGTTCTTGAATATTTCAGCAATATAGACAAGGGTGAAAGTATCCTCCGGCGTGACGAAGGCTTCTTTCACCGTGTGCCAGATCGGATAGACGAAGAACAGCGCAAAAAACACAATCGTGAATCCGTAGATGGTCGTTGCGAGGCCTTTATGCATACTTCCGGTGGTCGGTGATTACTGACTACTGATTACCTCATACTGTTTCCGAAACGCATTCGACAAGCGCCTCGCCAACTCGACCTCCGCCACCTTGTCCCGTGTCTTCAAAACAGGGGCGATGCTGTTCATGACCGACTCGTAACTAATCAAGTCAATGTTTTCGAAGGCCTCGAGCCCTTGGTCAGGCATTCCGTCGTCGATAATGGTATGCCAGGCTGAGCGCTGCTCCTGATGGGGATCAATGCAAGCGCACTTGATGGCAAAGCGGAGTGAAGCGAAGAGGTGCCCCGTCCAGTCGTCGCGGTAATTGAAGCCCTCGGCGAGCTCAAAGAGATTTACATCGGGATCTGACATGTGGCGCTGATTCTCAGGAGTGTAGAAATCCTTGCGGATGGGAGGGCGCCGCAGGGCAAATCGCTTGGGTCCACCGGGTGTACCGGGCCTGAAGTTCCAAAGCTTTTGTCCATCTGGAGACAAAAGATACTCGACAAATTTCTGGGCCAGTTCCGGCGAGGGGGCTCCCCGAAGCATCCCGACTGGATCGGCACTGATCGAACTTCCAGCCTTGGGCATGACGAAGTGAATATGAGAATTGCCCACCTCGTCCCGATAGATCTCATTGAACGTGCGACCGTAGAAATCAATACACATACCGGCAGCGGCATCACCCTGGGCCACATCACGTGGAACCTTGGCCGCCGAGTCGGTGAAATAGCGGCTGTTGGCGCTGATCTTGAGGATGAGCTTCATCGATTCGTTCCAGCCGCGGCGAACGGCTTCATCTTCGCTTAAGCCTTCCTTGCGAATGAGACGCTGGATTCGTTCCTGGATCAGCATCTCGAAAGCTTTCGTCGTTGAGCCTGACTTGGTGGGGTCAGCGAGCGCAATTTGTCCGGCGAGTTTCGGATCGGCCAGATCATCCCAGGTCTGAAGCCCGTCAGGCAAGCCGAGGCGAGCGGTGACATCTTCGTTGAAGCAGATTCCGAAGGCCGAGAGCACGGTCCCGACCCAGCGGTAGTCCTTGTCGCGAAAAGGTTCTCCGGAAACCATTTCGGGCATGACAGAGTCGCTGAACCAGTCTGGTTTCTCCGTGGCGAGGAGCGCGGGCCCGAATTGGCCGGAGGCGTTCTTTCCCACGAGATGTCCGATAAAGGCCTGCTTTCGGAAATCATAGGCACCACCGCCAAAGAAAAGATCAATTCCGACACCGATATCGGATTCGAGGTAGAGAGCGCGGGCTGCGAGAGCGAGCTGTTTCGAATTGTCCCGATCCAGCAGGGTCAGATCATTGAGTAAACCCGTTTGCATGGTCGATGCGACCGCTTCATCAAGGCCTCCGTCGGTCCACGCTTCCCTCACCGGCGCGGAAAAGGGGAGCTTGGTCTTCTTTTTCCAATACTGCTCGAATCGGGAGGAGTATTCGGAGCCAAGGAACTTGGCAATTTCCGAGGTTCCGCCAGGCTGGCGCCAGTCGATGAAAACGGTTCGGCCGTAGTTCTTCTTCATGTGGCCAGCGAAAGCCCGGGCGAACTCGGACTGAATGGATTCGTTGTGAGGCGTAATTATGACGAGGCGTTCCACGTCGTCATCAAGATTGAGGCCGCCTTGTTCTGGGGCGGGGCGCAAGGCGAACGGAGCTACGAGGACCACAGCCAAGAGAATGCCAACGATGGAGAGTCGCAGGAGCACGTTTAGCGAGGAGGCAGGAGGACTATGTCCTCGGATTTGGCAGTAGCGTAGAGCGTTTCTCCCGTGTCTCGAATGACGCGGCGGGGGTTTAGCTCGGACAGGTGAATTGGATCTTCGCGTCCGTCGACACTGAGCGAGTAATGGGCCACCTCACCGAGGTAAGTCGACTCTGTCAGTTTACCGGCGATGGCATTCTGTGCCGGAGGACTAACATCGATCGAAAGGCATTCGGGGCGAACGGAAATAGTGACACGTTCGTCAGGCTGAGGCTTCCAGTCCGGATTAGATGGTCGTCCCACCAGTTCGCCGATGGCGGTCTTCACGTAAATTTGGTCCCCAGACTGAAAGGCAACCTGCCCGTCGACGAGATTGGTCTCGCCAATGAAACCAGCGACGAGAGCGGTGCGAGGCTTGCGGTAGACCTCCTCCGGTGTTCCGACCTGGGCGATGTTGCCACCATCGAGGACGGCGAGGCGGTCGGCAATGGAGAGAGCTTCTTTTTGATCGTGGGTCACATAGATAGCCGTGAGCCCGAATTCCTTGCAGATGCGGCGGATCTCGGTGCGCATCTCGATGCGAAGTTTGGCATCGAGATTCGAGAGCGGTTCATCCAACATGAGGCATCGGGGGCGCACCACGAGGGCGCGAGCGAGCGCGACACGTTGTTGCTGCCCTCCAGAGAGCTGATTGATCTTACGATTGCCGAGACCGTTCATCTTGACCATGGCAAGAGCCTTCTCGACGCGGTCCTTGATCTCAGGCTTCTTGACGCGTCGTTCTTCGAGGCCGAATGCAACATTCTTGAAGACATTGAGATGGGGCCACAGCGCGTAGCTCTGAAACATCATGGCTGTCTCCCGTTTGTGGGGCGGGACCTGGCTGACATCGTCGCCGTCGAAGAGGATCTTTCCCTCTTCGGGGAGATGAAACCCAGCAATGGAACGAAGCAGGGTTGTCTTGCCGCAGCCACTGGGTCCAAGCAGGAAAAAGAGTTCGCCAGAACCGATGTCGATATCGAGCTGATTCAGCGCGACAACACTGCCGAAGCGCTTGACGAGTCCGCGAATTTTAATAGATACCATGAGCGGAATAGAACAGAATGGATCTAAGCAAATCCTGACGCGGGGACAAGGAAATAGAGATAGATTCCGATGGAGAAATCTCCGATTTTGAGGCTATGGTTACGGTAATCCCCGCAGTCAAAAGAGCTGGAGAGATGCTGGAGCATCAGGCATCACTTGATCCTTGGGGAAGCCCAGCGGGACATTACCAAACGCACCGACCTCGCGCCTGATCGCGCCTTTGCGTCGGAATGGGCTGGTGTTAGCCTCGGTGCATGAAATTTTTTGCCGCGATTTGTCTCCTTTTCGCTATCACACTCGGTTATGCTGAGCCCCCCAATGTGATCGTCATTTTGACTGATGATCAGGGCTGGGGGGACTTGAGTTTATCAGGTAACAAAAACCTTTCGACTCCGAACATTGATTCCCTGGCGACAGATGGTGCCTCCTTTGACCGGTTCTACGTGAGCCCGGTTTGTTCGCCAACCAGGGCAGAATTCCTAACAGGGCGCTTTCACCAGCGCAGCGGGGTTTATTCCACTTCGGCCGGTGGTGAGCGAATGGACCTTGATGAGGTAACAATCGCGGATTCCTTCAAAGCGGCCGGCTATAAGACCGCTGCCTTCGGGAAGTGGCACAATGGGATGCAGTATCCGTATCACCCCAACGGGCGAGGGTTTGACGAGTTCTACGGTTTCTGCTCGGGGCACTGGGGCAACTATTTCAGCCCGATGCTCGAGCACAACGGCGAGATCGTAAATGGTGAGGGCTTCGTAGTGGATGAATTCACTGACAAGGCAATGGATTTCATCGCTGAGAATAGGGACGAACCCTTCTTTGTATACTTGCCCTACAACACGCCGCATTCCCCGATGCAGGTGCCAGATAAATTCTGGGATCGTTTCAAGGACAAGGAATTGACAATGCGTTATCGAGAGCCGGAAAAAGAAGACGATCTCCATCTTCGTTGTGCTCTCGCCATGTGCGAGAACATCGACTGGAACGTAGGGCGTCTGCTTGGGAAACTTGGTGAGTTAGAAATCGCCGAAAACACGATCGTGATCTACTTCTGTGATAACGGGCCCAACGGTTTCCGCTGGAATGGGGGAATGAAGGGAAAGAAGGGGGCCACGGATGAGGGCGGAGTGCGCAGCCCTATGTTGATCCGCTGGCCTGCCGGCATCGACGCTGGAACCACGGTGGAGACGCTTGGGGCGGCAATCGACTTGTTGCCAACACTGGTTGAAATGGCGGGCGTCGAGCATATCGGAGTCGAGCCGCTGGATGGAGTCAGCCTCGCTTCAGTTCTTACCAAAGAGGGGGAAGGCGCATCGGAAGCTCTCAAAGAGCGCATCATCTTCAGCGGATGGAAAGACCGTTTTTCGGTGAGGACCGCGCGCTGGCGTCTCAGCCATGACAAGCAACTCTTCGATATGGAGAATGACCCTGGCCAAAGAATCAATGTCGCGAGGCAGTATAAAGATGTCTACGACCGTCTTAATAGTAAGCGCCTCGCTTGGAAATATGCCATGATTGCCGAATTAGGTGATGACGCTCGTCCTTTCATGATCGCGGATCCCGGCCACGCCTTTACCCAGTTGCCGGCTCGAGACGGGATTCCTCACGGCAATGTTGAGCGTTCCAACAAATTTCCGAATGACTCCTTCTTTACCAATTGGATTTCCACGGATGACGAGATCACCTGGACGGTGGAGGTGGCCGATTCAGGCAAGTTTCAGGTCGAGTTGTTTTACACCTGCGCAGAAGCCAATGTCGGTTCCACTGTGGAGTTGAGCTTCAAAGGCAATTCCCTGAGCGGTAAAGTTGAGAAGGCAACGGATACTGAGTTGCTTGGTGCTGCCGATGACCGAACACCGCGTGGAGAGAGCTACACGCAGGAATGGCATCGGATGTCCCTTGGAATGATAGAACTGGAAAAGGGTTCTGGCGAGCTTACGCTGCAAGCTACCGATATTCCCGGCGAAGAGGTGATGAGTTTCCGCCTCCTGCTGTTGAGGCGTTTGTAGGGCAGCGAATCGTCGAACTTCACGTCAGCCTTTGGTGGGGCGAGCTTATGCGTGGCCGCTTCCTTGACAAGGGTCTTTCCCGTCAAGGGTGCTTCCGGCTTCACTGTCGAAGGGGAGCTCGGCCCTTCACGCGCAAACGCGCGGATGATAGTTGGCGCCAGGCTATCCTTTGGCAACTAATCACCGACCACGGCAGCCAAGCTGGCTTACTTTAAACCGAACTTCTGATACATCTCCACGTCGTGACCGTAGATGTCCTCATCGAAACGGACGCGGCCGTCGACCATGATGGTCGAGGTCCAGTAGATCAGGTAAACCGGCATGGAGCGTGAGAACTCTTCCTTGCGGTTGGGAGCATTGACATCCTGCATGGCAGCACGGACCGAATTGATGTTCCAACCCCCGTTCCGCTTGAGGAGAAGGTCAGCTAGTTCATCAGGCCGTGAAACACGAACGCAGCCGTGGCTGAAATCACGATCTGCACGGGTAAAGAGGGAGTGGTCCGGGGTATCGTGGAGGTAAACAGACGAGTCATTGGGAAAAATAAATTTCACAAGCCCCAGAGAATTATCAGGCCCAGATGTTTGGCGAATGTAAAGGCTCCCGGCGGCAGCCTTGTTTAGATTGGTGCTGTTCACGGGAAGGATCTGGTTAGGAGCCGCTCCATAAAATGGGATGATCTCGTAGTTGTGCTCGGCCATGTAGGCGGTGGGATTACTTAGAGCAGCGGGAACGATCTCAGTCCTCGCGATAGAGGGGGGCACATTCCAGTAGGGACGGAAAAAGAGGTGCTCGATATCACCGTGAAATATTGGTGTTTGGTGCTTGCCCTTCACACCAACGATCACAGGCATCACCGTGATTTGTTTGCCCTTGTCGAACATGCGGAGGGCACTTTCTGCAATATTGACCTCGAGATGTTCGGACTTTTCGTAGGCGCGGGGCATCCAGCGTAGGCGATCAATGTTAATGATAAGAGAGTTGAGGCGGTCAGACGTAGGAATGTTGAGTTCGGTGAGTGTTTGTTGGCCAAGATAGCCATCTGGCTCGATGCCGTGACGAAACTGGAAAGACTTAATGGCGTCCGCCGTTCGCTGGTCAATCTCCTTGCGCCTTGTTTTCGTAGGACTTCCCCCTGGCAGGTCTCCTTCAGCCTGGAGGCGGGCGCGCAGCAGTTTGACTTCGGGATAGGGATCACCCGGCCCTGAAGCAACTGCTGTCACGGGGAGTTTACGCCACCCGCCGAAGCGGGCGATTTCGCGATAGCGGGCTAGGCTCTTGACCATATCATCGTAGCGGGCGTCCTCGGGGGGGGCCTTATCGAGGAGCACGGCTGAAAATTGGCTGGGATCATATTTCAGTGCCTCATCGAGAAAGGCGAAGGCGGATACCTTCCGGTTGATGGGCTTCCACTTGGGATGCATGTCTGTTGGTTCGGTAAAGCCATAGGCTAGCGCCTGAATTGCGTATAGGGCCAGCTGTGTGGTGCCAACGTCAGTCGCGGCCCGCTCGGAGGGGTCCAGACTGAGCTCGCGCCAGCGTGCGTCCCATTCGTTGAAATTGAAGAGGTGGGGGGAGAGGCCGTGTTTATCGAGCTCCTGCAGAAACTGAGCGAGGCCCATGAGGCGTTCTCCGGTCCAGATCGGTTGGTAGTTACGAGTGCCATACCACCGGGAAAGGCTTGAGTCAGCCGCTGAGGCTTTCGACTTAATATACTGTTCCATTCCCTGGGCGGAGGCCTCAGTTTGTGAGAAGCTGAGCAAAAAAGCGCCTACGAGGGCCTGCATCCAAGGTTTCGGTCGCATGAGGAAAAGACTTCGTAAATGTTAAGTAACCGCCTTTTAGTGATTAGTTCAATCGCTCAATTATGCCATCTAAATTCGCCCGAATCCGCTACTAGGACGGGGGATTCGCCCTATTTTGGCGGGTAAGCTGGGTGATCGAGTGATGGAGAGGTTGGATGTTGTTTCTCCAAGGGTAACGCATGAATTCGTTAGCGTATGAAATCGCTTTTCATTTCGGATGTTCTGGTGCTGGCATTTTCGTTGGTCTAGGCCGTTGAATTGAAATCGGTCGTCAACTTCGAGTTATTTGGCGGAAGGAAAACTCCGGAAAGGTTTCATGGGTCGATCGAGGACGTGGCGATTGTTGTCAGCTCGAGCGAAGGTAGCTCCTGCGAGAAAAATCCGCTCCGCGTGTGGCAGGGCTGGAAGATCTTAGGTGTTGTCTCGACGCTGAGTGTTTGAGTTGAAGGCGACCCGAAAGCCAACTGCAACAGCCGGGTCAATGTGCGGTCTCCGTTTGAGGGAGACGGGCATGCATTCGGGTAGCACGAGCGCGCAGGTCAGCCCGACGCTCGCTGGCTGGGGTCCATACTCTGAAGAGCGGGCTCACGATGCTGGCGGCTCGAGTCCTTCGATGTTCGGTGGGTTGCTGACGGCAGAGGATTGAAGTCCTTCGCCGGATCCCCGCATTAATTAGAATACGATTGGTGCGCCCTGATTCGGAAAGGGTTCGAAATCTGAAGGAATACCGGGGAAGTTCTCCTCCCGGAAACGATCCCAAGTGCGTCGGGTCTCCTCTGACATCACCTCCGCCATCATTTCCATGCATCCGAAGCAGACCATGGCGCTGTCGAACATCTTGTCCCCAACACAGACGCCGGCGAACGAGTAGTCCCCGCCTTTGACCGCATCAAAGGTCTTATCGCAGAGTGCACACTCATCGAAACCGCTGACGTCGCGAATATTTTCGGCTTGGAATTTGGACAGGGCGATCTTGGATTCCTCGGACGCTTCGTCGAGCATAGCGTCGAGGCAGGGCAGACAAAGCGCGTATTCAATGATGCACTCTTCCTTGTTAAAGTTTTTAGAAATGCGATAGCCGTCTTTAAAGTCAGCCAGTGATTCCCCGCAGCGAGTGCAGGACACAAAAGGTCGATCCTCGTAGAACGAGTGGAGGACCTTGGGAATGGGCTCGCCTTGAGGAGTTTTTTCCTCCGGCATTTCATCGCCGAGAGGCTCTTCTTCGGGGATGAGGTCTTCAGAGTCAGAGCTCATGTGAATCGTGTTTTGAATATTCATCAACAGAGCCGCTCGGTCGAGTTCTTATTTTCCCTCGTTCCAGATAATATGCGTGCCACTTTTGCCCGGAAGGACAAGGTCTTTCCACCCATTGCCATCGAGATCCTGCACGTTGATCTGGAGGCCGATGCCCGGACCTTCACCAGTGGGAGCGGATGAGATGAGGTTTTTAACCCAGCTGGAGGTATCCGGTTTCCAGTCATAATATTGAACGGATACGTCGTCGTGTGATCCTGCATCCCTTCCCGAGTGGGCATAATATCGCTTACCAGTGATGAGTTCGTTTTCGCCATCGTTGTCGATATCGTCCCACGCGAGGCAATGGGCTTGGGAGAACTTCTTGTCGATTAGGTGCTGTCGCCAGACAGTGGTGCCGTCGGCGCGGGGCTGGAGTTGCTCGTGCCAGTAAAGGCCGAAGCTGTGACCGTCGGCCCAGATGAAGTCATTCCTTTCGTCGCCGTTAAGATCAAGGATGAGAACAGGGCAGCTGGCATGGGGAATATCGAAGTCGTGATGGTAAGTCCAAGGCCCTGAATACGGGCCATCAGCGGGTTGCTCGTACCAGCCGGCCTGGAAGATAATGTCCTGTTTGCCGTCGCCGTTGATATCGCCGAAGCCCATTCCGTGGCCGTTTCCGCTCTCAGATACGACATGTTTCTCGGTGGTGATCCTTCCGTTGTCACTTCGTAGCAGCCGGAAAATCTGGGTCGGGTTTGCCCTATTCCAGGAGTTTTCGATAAACTCGGGTGTGCCGTCGTCATCAATGTCGTGAAGGAAGGTGGCTTCGTTATGTCCGGTGCCGGTGTCGACCAACTGGTGAACGTTCCAAGCAGCTACGTCGTAGTTGCCGGCTCCGGGGTTCTCATACCAGTTTACAATTGGCAGGGTGAAAGCGCCTGAGAGAATGTCCAGATCGCCGTCACCGTCCATGTCGATGAGATGCTCCGAATTGTTCTGCATGTAGTCCGCACCATGGGGCAAAATCTTGCGGACCGGATGTTGCTTGAAGTTGGGTGCCTGATACCAGAATTCACCGGCGGTGACATCGAGCTTACCATCCCCGTCGATGTCGCCAACAGCGGCTCCTTCGTTGTTGTCTTTGTGGAGTTGCTCGACGCGCCATTTGATCTTAGGCGCACCTTTGCCTTTGCTTTTGCCTTTTTGTTGAGCGGTCAGGGTTGCTGCGACAGTCGTTATTAGCAGGACGGGGGCGAGATAGCTTAATTTCATGTCAGGGGGGATAATTTGCGTGAAATAGTGGATCCTCAAAGAGTTTTGATTTAGCCGCAGAAAGAGATGAACGTTGGGAGTTTCATTACCACCAACGTATCAATTTCCGGTCGGTGACCAAACGTTATGTGAAACAGAAATACGTAAAGACTTCGTTTGGCACTGAAAGGCTCGTGTCGTAATCCGAAGCGACCGCTGGATGTTTTTGTGTCTAATTTAGCAGAATTTCAGCAGCCGCGGCAATTCGTTGCGCGGGGGATGGCTATATGTGAGAGTCGCCATAGATGTCGTTTCCCGGAGCAAGATTGACCATAGTGCTTTTGCTTTGCGCAACGATTGGCGGTTGCGGCAAGCGAGAGCCGGACGGGCCGCGATTGTTGCTGCTCTGCGCGGCCGGTATGCGCGAACCGGTTTCCGGGGTGGTTGGGGAATTTGAGGATCAGACCGGTATTGAGGTCGATATTCAGTTCGGGGGGTCGGGAACGCTCCTGGCGATGATGGATCAAGTGAAAGCCGATCTCTATCTCGCTGCCGATGTTGCATACATTGAAAAAGCTTCTGAGCAAGGTTTGGTAGTTTCGAGGCATGAAATTGGCACGCAGTCTCCTGTGTTGGCCTGGAATACTAGCAGAAAGTTCAAGGTATCAAATCTCCCGGAATGGGTCATGAATTCCCGGCGCCTGGGGATGGTGATCCCCGAGACCGCCGCCATTGGCAAAGTGACTGAAGAAGTGCTCAAACAAGAGGGGGTTTGGAGCGATATGGAACACCATGCCCGCTTTGTGACCGTTTATGAACTGGCGAACGCGATTCAGTTGGGTGCAGTCGATAGCGGTATTATTTGGGATAATGTGGCGGCTGGTTATGATGGCATAACGATTCAGAAACTCGCGAGTTTGGACAAGGTGGTTTCCAAGGTGGAAGTCGCCGTGCTTCTGTCGAGTCCGCTTCCCGAGGTCGCGACCCGGTTTGCCGGGTTTCTAGCTACCGAGGAAACCGGTCGTGTTTTCTTCAGGGCGCATGGGCTTAAGATGCAGGAGACGCCATGAAAACTACATTGCCGTCTTCCAAGGGATTTCGTGTTAGCCTGATGGGGCTGGGGTGGGTTTATCTGGCCCTGATTGTGGGGTTGATTGCGGCTAACGTCTACTACGTCGCCAGCGAAGTGCCGAGGAAGGAACGGGATTTTGATCTCTTTTCGCCAGATCTGGTTCGAGCGTGCTGGTTGACTGTGATGACGTCAACCGTGTCGGCCTTGATATCGACCTTGGTTGCCGTTCCAACTGCCTATGTGCTCACGAGATTCAGCGGGCGGAGTTCACGCTTGTTGGAAACCGTCTTTGATATCCCGATTCTACTGCCGCCCCTAGTGGTGGGATTCTGCCTTTTACTGCTTTTTAATCAGTTGCCCTTCGGAGGAAAATCGATTGATGAATGGCTCGGGACACCGGTGACTTTTTCAGTGGCTGCTATAATTCTCGCGCAGGCGACTATCGGAACGGCTCTGGCCATTCGCTCGATGCGAGCATCCTTCGATGAACTTGATCCGCGGGCGGAGCAAGTGGCTCAGACTCTGGGATGCAGTCCCTTTCAGGCTTTCCAAAAGGTGGCTCTACCCTCAGTGAAGCGGGGGGTGGTTGGCGCTGCTTCAATCGCTTGGGCGCGCTCGATGGGGGAGTTTGGTCCTATCGTGGTTTTTGCGGGAACATTTCGGGGAAAAACCGAGGTGCTTTCAACCTCTGTCTACATTGAGATCGGAGCAGGACGGCTTGAAAGTGCGGCAATGGTAGCGCTTTTGCAAATGACGTTGGCAATTTCTGTACTAGTTGTTGTAAGGTGTTGTTTAACAGGTCAAAAGGAGGGATTTTAACATGATTCGCGTTACCAATATATCGGTTGAATTAGGCACCTTTCAACTGACCGATATCAATTTGGAAGTCCCTCGAGGGAAGTGCGCTGGACTCGTCGGAAAGACAGGATCAGGAAAAACCACCCTGCTAGAAGCCCTATGCGGTTTGAGGGAGGTCGCCGGCGGTGAGATTGAGTTGGCAGACCAGAAGGTGACCCACCTGCCTCCTCGTGATCGTGACATCGGGTATGTCCCTCAGGATTCGGCCCTTTTTCCTGCTTCGACGGTGCGACAACATCTTGAATTTGCCCCTAGGCTGCGGGGTATGAGCGCCACTAAAATCGAAGGATACATCGGAGAACTTTCTGAAGAACTCGGACTGAAGGCCCTGTTGGAAAGGCGGCCGTTTGGACTGAGTGGCGGGGAGAAAAAGCGGGTTGCTCTGGCACGGGCTTTGTCCAACCGTCCTCAAGTTTTGTTTCTTGATGAGCCTTTGTCAGGCCTCGACCCGGATGCGCGGGAGGAAACTCTGCGATATTTTTCAAAGATTTTCAGTCAATCGCCGGTGACAACCCTTTGGGTGACCCATCACCTGGAAGAACTGGGCCACCTTCCCGATGAAGTCTGGGAGTTGGATGAGGGAGTAGTCAGTTTACGATCGAGTTGAGCTAGTCTCTCTCGTGTTCTTTGATGAATCCGATGAATTCGAGGCGGTGCTCCCCGCGTCCGCTGAGCAGGCCGATAGCTGTGTTCTGAGTCCCATAGTCCACATCATAGGTGGCCTGGATAATTATGTTGTATTTGGCAAATGCACCATTATTTGCATCGATCACTCCTTTGATGGCACCAACGCATCGGGGGTGTCAGGTTGCGGCTGAAGCGTCTCCTGCACTCTGGCCGTGCCGAAGTTACCGTGGACCGTACCGCCGATTTTCTTGATCCGGTCGGATAAGGTCTGAGCTCGAGTTGAGCTCTTCGGTGATATCAGCGGTGAGTGCCTTCTTTATAACTCGGACTGAACCCCATCGAGATTGATGGAAGCTGCGATGTAGCTTTGCTTGGTCGCAAGCTCCATCGCATAGGCGATCGTGAGTTTACCATGATTTCCTGACTGGGTGGGGTGCTCATCATTAACGTGGGACGTCGTTGCTTGCTCTTGCTTACAGATCCTCACGGTGATTCGATGCTTGTTTCGGCGGCGGCTTCGCTTAGCGTTGGCGTTTTTATGACGGGGAGTATCGAACTGAAGTGGGGAGCTTTAATAGGCGTGGTCAATCTGGCTTGGCTGTACGCTTCCTACTACCTGGAGATGAGGGACAACGGCCTAGCACTCATACAGGCGAGTGTGCTGGTTGGAGGGATCATCTCCATCGTTGGTTACATTCTCGGTATGCGGGAAGTGTATAAGGCTGTGCCCGAGGCTACCTTTATTGAAAGTATGAGGTCGGGGGTAGTGATGTGCGGTCTTGCGACAGTAATCGTTGTTCTGGCCCAGATTGGATACCTCAAGGTGATCGACCCCGGCTACACCGACTACATTGTCGGTGAAATCGGTGATTACTACGAGGGTGCCGGACTGGGTGCGGATGAAATGATTCAGATAGAGGAGGGAGCCCGCAAGACTTATGGATTTACCAGTTGCCTGCTTCATGCCGGCTTGGGCGCATTTTTGACAGGAATCATTGCGACTTTTATTATTGTGGCTTTCCGGCTGCGTCTTTGTCGATGAAGTTATCCCGAAAACAGGTAGTGGCAGCGGCCGCATTGCTTTTGATTGTTCCAGCGATCGGCTGGTTCTTGATGCTGGTTTTTGGCCTGGTGGCCCGTCCCGGGGAAAAATTGGCGCCGCCTTTCAATATGTCCGACCGCATCGCGACGATTGATGTCGTAGAGAGTGGTGAGGGCGGCTTGAGAGCCCGGTTCGATGGTTGGAAGGAGGGCGATCCTCAATTGTCCGGAGAAGAGTTTTTGCGTGAACTGTATGCCCGAACCAGCGACCTGCCTCGGGTTTACAAGTGGCTCGACGTCACATCGATCGTTGGTGTGCTGTGGGTGCTGTTCGGGTTACTTGGCCAGGCTGTGTTCATGGGGAGAATGTTGGCTCAATGGTATGCCAGCGAGAAAGTACAGAGTTCCGTAGTGCCGCCGATCTTCTGGTGGCTGAGTCTCCTCGGATCTTCCATGCTAATGGTCTATTTCATCTGGCGAAAAGAGATTGTGGGATTTCTTGGACAAAGCACAGGCTGGTTTATCTACATCCGCAATCTCTGGTTCATATACGGGAAGAAGTCGGGGGATACATGAACTCTCAAAACGAGAGGCCAAATTTCCGTGAATCGAGAATTCCAACACGATTGGTACCGGCAGCGGATGTGACGGAGGGGGAGTATCGGGCAGCGCGCATTCACCAGGGACTGATGTTGCTGTTGACCGGCATCGGGAATTTTGTTGATTGGCTGATGTTCCACCAAAAGTGGCTTTTAATATCCATTCCAATTCTTGGGCCTTTCAAAACCCCGCGATTTTCGGGGTGGTGTTCCACGTAGCGGCAAGATACTGTTTTTCAAGGGCCTCTGACTTGAATACAGCGAGGCTTCGGATGTATTCGGAATACAAGCGTTTCAAGGTCGCCAGTGAAGCTTTTGCCAGGGACGCCGAAGAGAATTCACACTCCCCCACGATGAAAACAATTGCACGCTTCACGACGCTCGAAGAAGCCCAGATTGCCAAGCTGACTCTTGGGGCTGCCGGGATCGAGGCCTTTATCCCCGACGAGATGAGTGCCGGAGTCGCTCCTATGTTTTTTGTGAATAAGCCAGGAGTCCGGTTACAAGTCTTCGAAGAAAATGAAGCAGCCGCGCAGACTATTCTCGAAGTCGAGATTGAAGATGCTGAGAAACCGTCGTGACCGTGAGTTAGCGTCAGCGGTAGAAATGGTGTTCTAGCGAGTGTTGATCTATTCAAACGCTGGGGAAGCGTTTACTGCTTCTTAGCTCGGTGCCGGTGTTTTTTTGTGCCGAGGAGCGAAATTTGGCTCTTTTTCGCCTCTGACTCAGTATGGAAGCTCGCGAATGTAGAGGTTTTTGAAGAAGAGCTCGCTCCCGTGGTGTTGAAGCTCAATCTGATCGGCCCTCGGAAGTGGCGTGGTTCTCGTTTTGTCCCAGTAGTTCTCAAGGACGGTGCGGTCGACGACCAGCTTACCGTTGAGCCAGATAGAAACGCGATCTCCGACCATGCGAACCAGAAATGTATTCCACTCTCCTGGCTTTTTGTCGGCGTTGGCGAGAGGGCGGTTGCTGGCCTGGCGGTTGTTCCAGAGGCCGCCGGATCCAAGGTTTCGCCCGGTGCGATAAGCAGTGACCCAGTCCTCGGGGGTTGAGGGCGTGGAGCCGTCCTTGGTTCGTGCATCCCATGGGTCCCAGATCTGGATCTGAGGCGTGCCGCGAAGGTAGATGCCGCTGTCAGCACCGGGTGGGATCTTGAAGTCGACGTAGAATTCGAAATCACCGTAGTCTTTGTCTGTGCACAGCGACTGTCCTTTTCCGTCATAGGTCAGGACTCCATCCATCACGCTCCAGTGTTCCTTCATGACTCCATCGGCTGCCGCCTGGGCTTCTCCAAGGGCTTTTCCTTTCAGCGCCCGACGCTCGTTCGCGTTCTTATGGGCGAGGCCCTTCCATCCTTCGAGGTCCTTGCCATTGAAGAGGGTGGAGAATCCTTTCGGAGCTGTGTTGTCAGGATTGTCTTTCAACAGCGGTGTGCTTGGAGCGAAGTCAGCAAGGCGGATATCCTTGAATTCGACATGATCGCTATGACCGCAGAACTGAATGTGGCCCTTTCGGCTTTTCAGTCCCGAGTGTGGCCTGTCATCAACCGGAGTGAGTTTGTCGAGGTAGGCGTCGAGAATGACGGCTCCGTTGAGCACCACTTTTACATGGTCTTCGATGCAGATGACCGTCTGCTCGTTCCATTCTCCAACCGGCTTCAGGTAACCGGTTTTGGCGGGGAAAACCCCGTAGATGGAACCATGCACTTGCCAGGGCTTGAGCCAGGTCAGTTTTTTTCCGTCCTTGGTTTCGGAAATATAGCGCTGGCCACCATGGTCGAGAATCTGCAATTCCATTCCAGCATAGGCGGCGTTTTGTCCTGACGGAACACGAATGCCAAGCCCGTTGTTGCCACTTTCAGTCAGCTTAAACTGGAACTGGAAAACGAAGTCGGAGTATTGCTTTTCGGTTTCCAGAATCTTGGCACCCTTTTGACAGACTAAAATTCCGTCTTCGACGACATACTTTTCGGTATCACCCTGCCAACCCGTTAGGTCTTTGCCGTTGAAGAGTGTCTGCCAACTATCAATAGAATTGAGCCGCTCAAGAGTCGCAGCGCCTTCGAGCTTGTTGACATCGCGCTTAGGTTTCTTGTCTTGAGCGGTTAGTGGTAGCGCCAGAATAGAAAAGGCGGCGAGAAAAGCAGAAGCGAATTTCATGCCCTTTACTTGAGCGGAACGCTGCCGGTAAGGCAATCACGCGGTTGCGGGGCGGAGAGTTCCCTTTCGGGAAGATGTGGCGTTCTGCTAATGCAGGGGCGCGGTATGTTCTTCCATAATTTCCTCACTGCGCTGGATGTGGGCTTCAGCCTTCTCCGGATCGTTGGTGGTAGCGATGCGGAAAGTGCTTCTCCTTCATCTACGGCGGCAAGGCGGTTGAACCCGATAGCAACTCCGTCTGTCTCTGTGGTCAGTGGGGTCTTGCGGCAACCAAGAGGATCTCCAACGACTCCGAGCTTGGTTTCGGGCCCGACAGTGTGGCCGAGATCGACACTGTTGGAAAAGAGGCATCCATGAGGAGCGCGCAGCGACCGGGGTCCTGTGGCAACCACCGTTTTGGATTTTGGCTACGACGTGCCGCGCGGCCCAAACGGATTTATTCGATCAAAAGTAAAGGCTAAAAGCCTATCCCGGAGGCCACTGCATCTGGCGACCGGATAGAAGGTGAACGTGAAGATGAGGCACTGCTTCGCCTCCATGCTTACCGTTGTTGATCACCAGTCGAAATCCTTTATCACTGCTGTTAAACCCGAGATCCGACGCAACTTTTTGCGCCGTAAGAAGCAGGTGACCTAATATGGCTTCATCCTCGGGTTCTGCTTCGCCTACCCGTGGGATTGGCTTCTTGGGGATGACAAGAATGTGAGTTGGTGCCTGCGGCGAGATATCCTTGAATGCCAGCGCCTTGTCGTCCTCGAAAACGATGTCAGCAGGGATATCGCGGGCGATAATTTTCTCGAAAAGAGTCATGGCTGATCAGGAAGCGATCATGAACGTCATCTTCGGGCTGACTGCTGACGCCTGGGCTTTCGCTTGGTCGAGAAAGTCCGAGATTTCCTCATGCAAACTTTCGCAGCGCTTGGACCACTTCTTGGTGGCAACGAGGCGCTTCACACAGGGCTTGATGCCGTGGCACTCAACGCGACTGACGCCTCCGTAGGTTGCCGAATGGAGTTGTTTCTGGAGGAGCTGGAAAAAGACGAGTTCATAACCCGTGCCGGCCCGGCGGGCGAGTTCGTTGAGTGAAATGCGAACTGGTGGAGGAGTCTTGTCGATGTTCAGCGCGACATCAGTTAGACCAAATTTAGCAAGCGTCTTCTCGATGCGTGCAAAGAACTCATCTGAATCAATCACCGTGCCCTTATAGTGGTTGGCGAGGAAGCGTTCGACACCACGCGAGATGTCTTCGGCGAGCCAGGCCGGTACATCGGTTCCCTGGGTGGCATTGGTGAGAGTTTCGGTGATCCAGTCTTTCTGGCATAGGGCGAGGTTGGCAGAGCCGATACGAATAAACGGCAGCGCCTGAGGGAGTGCGATCATGGGTTACTTTCTGTGGGAAGGGTGGGGCGGATTCGGTTGAGTCTTTTTGTTAGTATGTCGTGAGTGTCGGTCGCGATGCCTCGAGAATCAGTTCTTCTGCCCGACTTCGAAAAGATCGGGCTGGAGAACATTGTCGAGAGGGGAATTCCCGAGCGATTCGATGACTTCGCTGAATTCACCGACGTCTTGGAACTGTCGGTAAACGGAGGCGTAACGAACAAAAGCAACCGGGTCGATGTTCTGAAGGCGAGACATCACCTTGGGACCAATCATCCGGCTGGGGAGTTCCTTAAGGTTCTCCGCAGTCAGTTCGTTAACAATCTCGTCGACCGCGGATTCGAGCACATCGAGGGAAACCGGGCGTTTCTCGCAGGCCTTGATTAGGCCGCTGAGTAGTTTGTCGCGTTTGAAGGGTTCCCGGGTGCCGTCTCGCTTAATAACGAGAATATCGCGTCGTTCGACCTGCTCGTAGGTGGTGAATCGGTGGCCGCATTCCAGACATTCACGTCTTCGTCGGATGGAAAAACCATCCTTGGAGAGGCGGGAATCGATGACCTTGTCATCCAGGCTGCTACATTTCACACAACGCATGACTTAAGCGTGTCAACTTTGCGACGATGTTGCGAGGATTACAACAAGATGTAGGGGTGTCAACGGCAAAAAACCACAATATATTGGCTTTTGAGCCCAAAAATAGATCCCAAGCACAAGATATTGGGGTGTTTGTTCAGCAACACTTAAATATCCGGAAAAGGTAAGGCAGTAGGCCTATGGATCGCGGTGTTCAAGCATAACGGGCGAAGGATCCGGATATGGGCCGGTTATGAGTTGTTTTCTTGGTCGGCTCTAAGACCACGATAATTGATTTTGACTGCTTTGAACGATTTCGCAGCGATGATTGCTGCCAAACCGACAATGAACGCGCTGCAGAAGAATGCTGCTCCTGGGAGAATGAAAGGCGTGTGTTTGCTGATGAAGTAACCGAAGATCCCGGTGGCGAGAGGCGGCCCGATAAAGCCGGCCACGCTCTGCAGGCTAGTCAACGAGCCTTGGATGCCACCCTGCTCATCGGCGCAAACTGTAATTGAGATCATTCCCTGGATTGCCGGAACCGCTAAACCGCCGAAAGAACCGAGTACAATGATCGGATAAACTGTCCAAGGTTCTGACGAGAGGCCATAACCAACCATCGATGCGGCCATGGTAAGGAGTCCACCGACAGCCGCATTTCGTTCACCTATTTTCGGGATAATGATTCGAGAAAGGCCACCTTGAACGATAGCACCTGTGAGACCCACGAGCGCAAGTGATAGCCCGGTTTCTTTAGTCGTCCAGTTATACCGGAATGCCGTGTAGAGCACCCAGATAGCCGGATAGATTTGATGAGCGAGGCTGCTCAGGAAGTAACTGATAGAAAGTCCGTGGACAAGCGGGTGTCTGCGCAATTCGAGAAGGGCACCAATCGGATTAGATCGCTTCCAAATGAAGGCGCGGCGGTTTTCCGGTTTGAGTGACTCAGGAAGAATGAAGACACCGTAGAGCCAGTTGATCAATGTAAGAGCACCGGCAACGTAAAAAGGAAGGCGCAGATTCTCTTCGCCTAACCAGCCTCCAAGTGCCGGGCCAAAAATCAACCCGAGTCCAAAAGCAGCACCGATAATACCGAAATTGGCAGCCCTCCTTTCTTTCGGGCTAATGTCAGCAATGTAGGCGACGGCAGCGGCAAAATTTGCACCGGTGATCCCGGAGATGATGCGGGCGATGAAGAACCAGGCCAAGGTTGGGGCCCAGCCCATCAGGAAGTAGTCGATGCCTGAACCAAAGAGGGAGACTAAAATGACCGGCCTTCGCCCGAAGCGGTCAGAAAGGCTTCCGATCACCGGTGCACAGGCGAATTGCATCAGAGAGTAGATCCCTGCGAGGGCACCGAACATGTAGGAGGCATTATCAATTCCGCCGGCGGTGAGCTCATGAATAACCCGGGGGAGGATAGGAATGATCAAGCCTAAACCCAGCGCGTCCAGCAAGAGCGTGATGAAGATGAAAATGAGTGCCGGTCTGGGTCGAGTCATGCACCGGTGCACCGGTTGGGGATATCTGCTCAAATCGGAGGGCGGGCTCAGGAGTGAGTCTCTTCCGCTTGAGCATGAGCCAGTTTCTCTTGTTTGGCGAGCAGGCGCTTTTGGTATCGGCTTTGAACGACGTCAGTGAGGACGAGCACGGCGATAACAAAATAGAAGGTCGTTTTGGTCATTTGATGGACCTCGTGGCCGAAGAACTTGAGATGAGCAAGGTGTCCCCCCTCGGTAAGGAGCATGATGCCTACGATTAGAAGAATGAAGAGCCCCAGCACCTCATACATGCGGTTCTTTTGAAGGAATTCGGAAACTTTGTCAGAGAGCCAGATCATGAGTATGCCGCCGATGACGATCGCGGTAGCCATCACGACAAAGTTCTTGGTAAGAGCCATGGCACTGAGGATTGAATCAAAGGAGAAAACAAGGTTCATCAAAACAATCCAGGTAATCACTGAAGCGACCGATTTGGTAGATCCCTCGCCGACGTGCCCTTCGTGTCCCGGGTTAATGGCGATCATGTGAAACACCTCCTTGATAGCGGTGTAGATGATGAACCCTCCGCCCGCCAGCACAATAAGGGAATGAACGGTGAACTCGCCGGAAACGAACGAAGTGTTGAGAGCAAACGCGGTCGCCTGGACTTTGTCGATCACGGTCTTGAGGATAAAGAGAAGACCGATGCGGAGAAAAATCGCCAGCCCGATACCGAGTTGGCGAACTCTGGCCTGCGTTTGTTTCGGCGCCCTTTGTGACTCGAGCGAAATATAGAGGAGGTTGTCGAAGCCCAGGACTGCCTGAAGCATGACAAGCATGAGCAAGGTAAAGAGGTTCTCTACGGTAAAGAGATCAGCCATAAAAAGAGCGGGTCTTGAAGGTCCTGTTTGTCACCTCGATAAAAGCGTGTCAGGAGAACGACTCAAACCAAAATCAGCGAGATTCTTCACTGAGGGGATGAAGTCGGTTGGTGAGTGGGAAGTAAGCCCGTTTCATCGTCGACCCTGCCTGCCAAACTCCGTGGATCATTTCGAGAGCTTTCATGGCGCGCTTTCCGGAGCTTTCGGGTTCGCGATTATTTTCAATTGCATCCAGAAAGTCCTTAATGACTCTCCGGTTAGCCGAGTCCATGCCCGTGAGTTTCTCGAACATGGGATGGTATTCGCCGTCTACCTCCGGCCACTGTTTCCATGTTTCAAAACGGTCAGCTGACCTGGGATCACCTCGTTCGAGAAGTGAGAATGTAGGCGGGTGATTGGCGAAGAGTCGCATGGTTGACTTGGTGCCGATGAACTCGATGCCCCACGGCCCGACGAGCTCGCGATAGCGCTCGTCGGAGATGAAGGTCACGCTGATTCCCGAATCCATCACGAACTCTGCGCGGATCGAGTTGCCCAGCACGGGACCGAGATTCTCCTTCTTCGATTCGTGTGCATCTTCAGCGATGGCAGGTGATCCATCCTTGAAAATGCGGGCAGTACAATACTGCACCTCTCCCCCGAAGAGGCGCACGATGTCAAAAAGATGGGTTCCGAGGACGAGCATGTCCTCACCTCCGACACGGTGATCCATCTTGCCATAAACCCGCATTTCGAGCAGTTCACCAATCAGTTCTTTTTGCTCAGCGTGAAAGCGTTTCAAATAGGGATCGCAGCGCATCTGGTGGGCGACAGCAATCTTGAGATTATGATCCTCGGCTAATTTGAGCAGTTCATCGGCTTCTTTGAGAGTTCGGGTGAAGGGCTTCTCGCAATACACGTGTGCTCCGGCGGTGAGAGCGGCTTCGACCATGGCGTGGTGCTGATCGGTCCATCGAGGTGCAACGGCAACAATGTCAGGTTGTTCGTTTTCGAAGAGTTTCTGATAGCTCTCGTAGCCGTTAATGGCACCCGTCCTGGTGTGGGCTTTCTCGAGACCAACATCGTCTTCGTCCGAAATAGCGATGAGACGGACGCCGTCGAGGCGGTTAAAGACAACATCCAGACCATGACCAAAGTTTCCTGCTCCGGTATGGCCGAGGACAGCCGCCTTTAGGGTTTTGCGTTTGATGATCTCCTCTTCGGCGGGTTCCGCTTTTGGAGACAGTTCCTCTGAATCGGTGGCCTTTTCAACGGCTTCTTCGATCGCCTCCTCCGGCGGTTCCTCTGTTTCTAGGTCCCCGGGTTGCGGCTTCGGAGAAGCCTTTGCCACTGGTATCATTCCAGCAGCCGCCATGCCGGCACTGCCGTAGAGAACCGTTCTCCTCGTCAATTCGTCGTCGCCCATGATTCTGTGATTGACGATAAACCTTACAAGAATTTCTGGCAATGCTCAAAAACTGCCCTCGACGAGGCTTTTTTAGGGGATTTCGGGCCTCTTTGTCCCAAACGGATAGAGTGCCATGCCCCTTTGAGCTCATCGCCTCGACGAGTGCCTCGGATTCGAATCCCGGCAAACTCATGTTTGTTTATTTAGCGCGAGTTTTGGCACAACTTGTGGAATGACCGCACCTGCGTTTTCAGAAATCGTAGAAGGCCCGGAAGACAACGGGTAGTATCAGTCCGTTTTAGGTTGCGAGGATTTCGACTTCGAGTAGATCAGACCAGCCAAGAGACTACACAGAGCCGTTTGGCCGACTGTTGGTGAATCGGGTGCCATCGGCCTTGCCGTCAAAAGGCTCTCCTCTGAAACTAATTCCTCCGGTTTCCTGCCGCGACACATAATCCAGAGACCGATTGCTGTTGCTATTACAAAGGCAATGATGATCTCCACGTTCTTATGTAGTCCCACATGACTCTGGATCGCTGGTAGACGAGTGAAACGCTGAATCATTTCACGGATTCAGTTTCGCGAAGTCGCGATGCCGCGATCAGGGTTGTTTCCTTCTTTTGTTTTCCAGGGAGAAGAGTGATCTTCAAACCGATGTGCCCCCGAATCGGATCCGCGGCTGCTTTGCTGTTTCTTTCAATTCCCTGCTTTGGCGATCAAATATACTCCTACAAAGAGCCGACAAGGGATGGCACGGGTAAGGTTTACATGGGGCGGGAGATCTCTCAGGTGGTGAGTCAGCATGCCATTCGCTGGCTGGAGCGTCCTGACCGGGAAAAGGAGGAAAGACCTTCCTTGGTCATGGAGAACCTGGAACTCGACCCTGACGATGTGGTTGCCGATATCGGAGCGGGTTCGGGCTATTTTACCTTCCTAATGGCGCCGCTTGTTCGCGATGGCAAAGTGCTGGCGGTGGATATTCAGCCGGAAATGTTGAAATTTATCGAGGGGAAGAAAAAGCTGGAGAAAGCGCCTAACGTTGAAACAATTCTGGGTACGATAGAGGATGTCAACCTCCCTGATGACAGTGTCGATCTGGTCATCCTGGTCGACGCCTACCATGAGTTTTCCCATCCCCGCGAAATGGCGGAGTCGATCGTGGAAGGGCTCAAACCCGGGGGGCGACTCGTTTTCCTCGAATATCGCGGAGAAGACCCCGCGGTGTCGATCAAACCACTTCACAAGATGACGGTGCAACAGGTTCAGCGCGAGATGGACGTAGTTGGCCTCGAGTTTGTCGAGGTGCGAGATTTTCTGCCGATTCAACACTTTATCGTTTTCCGTAAACCCGTAAATCCCGCTCCATGAAGCTTCCTTTCTGTATCGCTATTATCACCTGCTACGCCTGCATCGGGTTCGCTGAAAGCAACTGGCACCAGTTCCGAGGTCCAACTGGGCGGGGACATTCCGAAGCAACCGCACTCCCAACCATGTGGGACGAGAGCAACATCGCGTGGAAAACGGAGCTGAAGGGTGCTGGTCAATCATCCCCAGTCAGCTGGGGTGACCGCCTTTTTTTGACGGGTGCTTCTGACGACGGTGCGGAGCGTTACGTGATGGCTTACTCGGTTTCTTCGGGTGAGCTGCTCTGGGACCAGTCGGTGCCAAGCGAGAGCCCCGAGGAATTTCATAAAATGAATTCACAGGCGACTCCGTCCTGTGCCACGGACGGGAAGACTGTTGTTGCCTTTTTCGGGCCAGGAGGGCTTCATGCTTTCACGGTTGAGGGAGAGAAGAAGTGGTCCGTGGATCTCGGCGACTTTCCTGGCTCGTGGGGTATTGCTGCTTCACCGATTATCCTGGATGGAAAAGTGATCCAGAACTGCGATGCCACAGGGATTTCACGCTTGGTGGCGTTGGATGTGCAGACCGGAGACATTCTATGGGATTCACCCCGCGAGGACAAACCAAAGGGAGGATGGAGCACGCCAATCCTAATCGAGCACGAAGGGAAGCGTGAACTTATCCTTAACGGAGAGTTCGGAGTTCGTGGGTATAATCCCGAAACCGGCGAGGAACTGTGGTTCTGCGAAGCGTTTAATGGCCGAGGATCACCGGTGCCTGACTATTTTGATGGAAAACTGTTCGTGGTTAACGGGAAGCCGGGCGATACCTATTGCGTCAAGCCAGGCGGATCCGGAAACGTGACCGAGAGCCATATGCTCTGGCACGCGTCTCGAAAGGGCGGGCGTGACTTGCCGTCGCCTGCAGTTGTGGACGGCACATTGTTCATCAGCAGTATGAGTGGGATCGCCACGAGCTATGATGCTGCGAATGGTGAAGTCTATTATGTGGAGCGATTGGGTGAGGGATTGGAGATCGCAGCGGCTCCATTGGTCGCCGGCGGGCTGCTCTACCTGCAGACCGTCCACGGCGGCGATGTCATTGTGGTTCGGCCGGGGAGGGCATTGGATATTGTCTCGGTAAACTCGCTGGGTGATTCAGCCAAAGAGGAGACTTTCCGGGCCACTATTGCTCCCATTGACGGGAAGCTATACCTTCGCTCAGGGAAGACTCTCTATTGCGTGGCGAGGTAGGCGGGCGCCGATAATCACTGCAAACATAATGCGGTCTCACTGCAAAGCGAAGGCGGTAATCCCGAGAAACGCGATTTAACCGGCGCAGAGAGGGGAATCGTCACCAAGTCACGCTGTTAAAAGCTCTGGACTTGCTGTGTGATCATCTTTACGGTCTCCGTGCATTTAACCATGTTTATGAAAAATCTTCTTCTTACTGCGTGTATCACGCTCTTTTTTTCTGTTCCAGGCCAGGCACAAAGTGGAGGTGTCGCCATTCTGGACATCGATGCTGTCGCCCGTGAGCTTGGCGTTGAAGACCAAGTCCGTGTGGATCTCATTACAATGCAATCCGACCTCAACGCTGAACTTCAGCGTACCCAGGCGACGATGCAGGCCCAGATGAACAATGTTGAGCAAGGAGCCGGAGAGAATCCTTCCGATTCGGATCGTCAAAAGGTCCTCCAGACCAATCAGCAATTGAACCTAGAGTTCAATCGCCTGAAAAATCAGGCCCAGCAAAACCTGGCCCAAGAGCGCGTTCGCATGATTAACGAATTTCGCATTCGCCTCGAGCCGGTCGCCCTGATGGCTGCTAAGAAGAAGGGGCTCGACGTAGTTTTGATGAAGACCACGCCGCCGGTATTCACTCACTCGAAAGAGGTCGATATAACCGAGGAAACCACCAAGCTGGCGATCGAGGCTGGAATGAAAGTTGAGGTTGCCGCGATTGAGACTTCTGAAGCAGATGACGCTCCCCGCGCCGAGCCAGCCGAGTAAGTCGACGCTCGAACCCATCCAGTTTGTGACTCCCTCAATATTATTATGTCAACGAAAGTAGGTGTTATAGGTGCGGGCGGAATGGCCCAGTACCATATCGATGGATTCCGCAAGGCCGGCGCAGATGTCGTCGCCATGGCGGATGTGAATTTGGAAGCGGCCAAAGCCTCTGCTGAGAAATACGGTATCCCGAATGTCTACGGCGACGTTGCCGAGATGCTCGAGTCTGATATCGATGCCGTGTCGATCATTGTTCCTAACAAGTTTCACGCGCCTCTCGCGATCCAGGCACTCAACGCAGGCAAGCACGTCTTCTGTGAGAAGCCTCCGGCGCTCAATGCCACGGAGGTTGAAGAAATGATCACTGCTCGTGATGCTGCTGGCAAGCAGCTCATGTTTAATTTTAACAATCGCGCCCGTCCCGAGTCTCGCGAAATGATGAAGGCCATCAACAACGGTGTCGTCGGTCGAATCAACTCCGCCCAGGCTAAGTGGTCGCGCCGCACTGGTATTCCCGGCTTCGGCGGTTGGTTCACCACCAAAGCTCTTTCAGGTGGTGGTCCCGTCATTGACCTTCTGCATATGCTCGATTTGGCCATGTACTTCATGGGCAATCCCAAGCCGACCTATGTCATGGGCAGCACCTTTGATGATCATATCTCCGATAAGCAGTTCAAGGGCCCCTGGGGTATTCCTGACAATGCCGACGGTGTGACTGATGTCGAGTCCGCTGCACACGGATTCGTGATGTTCGAAACGGGCCAAACGCTCAGCTTCCAGATGTCGTGGGCGGAAATGATCAAGCGCGAGGAAGTTTCCGTCGTTTTCCAGGGTGTGGAAGCAGGCGGTAAGGTCGAGCGCCTCTTCGGCGAAGACGGCCTCGACGAGACTGCCATCGATACCTGCGAACTCTATCTGCAGGAAAACGGTGAGCGCGTCGATAAGACGATCGAAGTGGAAGAATGTGAGGACATGGGCCGCATCAATTCCGCAGCGAACTTTATCGAAGCGATCGAAGGCAGCGCTACACCGCTTAACACTGCCGAGCAGGGTCTTGCCCTGATGCAGATTATTGATGCTGTTTACGAGGCTGCTGGATCCGGTAAGCCTGTTGCTATCTAAGCGGAATCGAAGAATACCTCTCAATGAATCGAAAACTACGAATGGGAATGGTCGGCGGCGGCCGTGGTGCCTTCATTGGCCAGGTCCACCGCATGGCAGCCAACCTTGATGGCAAAATTGAACTCGTCGCTGGAGCATTTTCCTCCGATCCGGAGAAGTCCAAACTCTCGGGTGAAGACTTCTTCCTCGACCCGGATCGCGTCTACGGCAGCTACAAGGAAATGGCGGAGGTGGAAGCCCAGCGAGAAGACAAGATCGACTTTGTTTCTATCGTAGTACAGAACTTTCTTCACTTCGATGTCGCTAAGACCTTCATCGAAGCTGGTTTCAACGTGATTTGCGACAAGCCGATGACCCAGACCTACGAGCAGGCACTGGAACTTCGCGAGATCGTGAACAACTCCGATCAGATCTTTGCCCTGACTCACAACTACACTGGTTACCCGATGGTCAAAGAGGCCAAGCGTATGGTCAAAGACGGTGAGCTTGGACGGATTCTTAAGATCGTCGCTGAGTACCCGCAGGGCTATGCGGTGGGAGACGTCGAGGGCGAGGGCCAGGGCAAGATTAGCAACTGGCGTTCGGATCCGAAGATTGCCGGTATCTCCAACTGCATGGGCGACATCGGCACGCACGCTCATAACCTGATCCGCTACATCACCGGACTGGAGATCGACGAGATCTGCTCTGATCTGACAGCGTTCATTCCCGGACGTGAGCTCGACGATGACGGCAACAACCTGGTTCGCTTCGAAGGCGGTGCTAAGGGCATCATTCATGCCTCCCAGATTTCCAACGGAGACGAAAACGCTCTCAACATTCGAGTTTACGGCACCAAGGCCTCGCTCGAGTGGCACCAGGAAGATCCCAATGAGCTGATTGTGAAATACGCGAACGCTCCCCGGAAGATCTACCGTCGTGGCAATGATTACATTTCAGAGGAAGCTTCTGGTCACGGCTTCACCCGGACACCGTTCGCGCATCCCGAAGGCTTCATCGAGGCATTTGCCAACATCTACCTCGCAGCGGCACAGGCGATAGCTGACAAGATCGACGGCAACCCGGCTCCCGAAGGTGGCTACGACTTCCCCGGAGTCGACGACGGCGTCGCCGGTCTAGCCTTCATTAAGGCGGCGGTGGAGAGTTCCGCCTCCGAAGAAAAGTGGTGCAAGTTTCCGGCTGTCTAAAGATTTGGGAGTGTTGAATTCCCGCCGCATTAACCAAGCGATCATCATGCGTGGTCTTTGGTGAATCGGTTGAAGCCTGATTCGCAGATTCGGGATGGCCTTTCGACGGGACCGGTTACCGCAAAAATAGTGTTACAACTTCTGCTCGAAGCCTCGCAGGCGTTCCACTACCTCCTCTTTACCCATTAGTTCGAGGACCGGGACGAGGTCGGCGCCCCCCATGGCGCCCATGACGGCAACACGGCAGGGCATCATGAGCGCCCCCATCTTGGCGCCGATGGATTCTGCAGCTGTTCCAATGGCCGTTTTGATTGCATCGGTATTCCAGTCAGAAACGGTATCGAGGCCCTCGATTAGGCTATGAATCACTTCTGCTATCCCGTCACGACTGACCACTTTTTCCACGGCGCCGTTGTCGTATTCAACGGTGTCGGCAAAGATGGTAGCGATGATACCCGGCACTTCGCTGAGGAGTTGGGCCCGCTCTCGTGCAAGCTCTAGAGCAGCGGTGACGCGGTCATCATCGACGGGGATCCCGTCATTTTGAAGAAACGGCCCCGATGCCGTCGAAAGAGCTTCCGGCGAGAGTTTCTTCAGATGCTCCGCATTCATCCAAAGGCACTTGTCGTAGTCGAACTTGGAGTTGGATTTATTAATCCCACTGAGATCGAAGCGTTGCTGGAGTTCGTCGAAGGAGAAGATCTCCTGGTCGTCTTTGCCGGACCATCCCAACAGAGCCATGTAGTTGTTCACTGCGTCCGAGAGGAATCCCTTCTCCTGGTATTCGTGAATGAGCGCCCCCTGGTCGCGTTTGCTCATCTTGGAACCGTTCTGGTTCAGGTTGAGTGGAATGTGGGCGTAGGTAGGTGGCTTGACATCAAAGGCTTCGAAAAGGGCAAGGTGCTTCGGTGTGTTAGACAGGTGATCCTCTCCACGAATCACATGAGTAATTCCCATCTCGATGTCGTCGACGACATTCACGAAGTGGAAAATGTAACCACCGTTAGGGCGCTTAATAACGATGTCTGGATTGGCGGGGACCTCCTGCTTGGTTTCTGGGTCGAAGCGGGTGGAGCCCTGCTCCTTGAGATTCACCGAAACTTCGCCGCATACCTGGTCATTCACCGTGATGGTTTTATCGGGCACCTTGAAACGGATGGCGCCTTCGTCTTCGTAGACGAGGCCGGCTTTTTCGAGCTTGGCGAGGTAGCGGTCGTAGATGTCGACTCGTTTGCTCTGACGGTAAGGACCACGATCACCACGGCTCTCGTTGCCGCCGAGCGCGGGGCCTTCATCCCAATCGAGACCGAGCCACTTGAGCCCGTCGAGAATGACGTTCATCGAGCCATCTGTGCTGCGTTCTGCGTCCGTATCTTCCACACGCAGGATGAACTGGCCGCCGTGGCGCTTGGCGTAAAGCCAATTGTAGAGGGCGGTGCGGGCACCTCCAATGTGGAGGAAGCCGGTCGGAGACGGGGCAAATCGAGTACGAACACTCATGGCGGGGAAGGTGCCGCAAACTTAGCCTGGGTCAACTGAGGAGTCTCACGGCCTGATAGCCAAGTTTGAGATTTGATCAAAAGTTGAAAATCGGTTCTGTAATGTTGTAGCTCCTGAACGGTGGTGTCTTTTTCTGAAGTGGTGAAACCATTGGGTTGATCGCTTCCGTGTTCTTATTACTGGCAAGTGTTTGCATTCGGGGAATAGATATTTGGTGCTGAAATGAACATTAGAAAAAATCTTATTCTGCTAGCTGCCTTCGGATCTCTGACCCTGAGTATCCGAGCGGAATCGCCTAATATCATTTTGATTCTGACGGACGATCAGGGGTGGAGTCAGCGTTCCGGATTAATGGATCCGCAGGTCGCCTACTCCGGTTCAGACTATCTTGAGACACCAGCGATGGACCGGATCGCGAATGAGGGGATGCGGTTTACCAGCGGCTATTCCCCGGCTCCGCTCTGCACCCCGACCCGACGCAGCATTCTTTGTGGGACCAGTGCGGCCCGGTCGGGATCTGAATTTGAGAGTGTCTGGGTTCCGGCAGAGCACCTGACTATTCCGAGAGCACTCAAAAAAGCGAATGCGGAATACCAGTGCGCGCACTTTGGTAAGTGGGGAGAGAAGATGATCTCTTCTCCCGAGGAATGCGGCTACGACGTCAGTGATGGCCACACCGGAAATGTTACCGGCGGAATGGCCGACAAGATGAAGCCAGCCCATATCGTTGATGATCCTAAGCGGACTGATTCGGTGACGGACCGCACCATTGATTTCATGCGCCAGCAGGCAAAAGCGGGGAAGCCCTTCTACGCACAGGTGAGCTTTTACGCGGTTCACCTCAGGATCGAGTTGCTTGAGGCATCGCTGAAGAAATACGAGGAGAAAGGGGCACCGGACCGCGCCTATTCGCCCGGTTGGGCCGGAATGCTCGGGGAGATGGACACTGCGATCGGGCGGATTCTTGATGAGGTCGATGCACTGGGCATTTCTGAAAACACCTACGTCATTTTTACCACGGACAACGGCGGACGAGGAGTGGTGCCCGGCGGTGATCCGGATCAAGCGGCGCCAAACTCGCCTTTGTCAGGGGCGAAACACTCGTTGCTGGAAGGTGGCATCCGGGTGCCGTTTCTGGTTCGCGGTCCTTCCATCCAAGCAGGCTCGCTTTGTCGGGTCCCCGTTGTCGGATACGACTTTCTGCCGACCTTCTATGAGTTGGCGGGAGGCGCTGGTCAGCTGTCCGGGGTTGTGGATGGTGGTAGTTTTGCTTCTTTGCTGGAGAGACCGGAAGCAGGTCCCGTGAAACGTGCCGCAGGGGGAATCGTGTTTTCTCGCCCGCGGCAGGGAAACGCGGCAATTCGTGATGGTGAATGGAAGCTCCTGGCTGATATCAATAGCGAGCGCCAGATCCAGTCCGTCCAGTTGTTCAAGGTAAGTAGGGATATCGCCGAGTCCAAGGATTTATCCTCGAAACGGCAAGAGAAGGCAAAGGAACTAAGGAGCCGCTTGGAAGCGTTTCTTGAGTCTCATGAGGATCCGTCACCGACGTTGAAAAAGCGTAAGGGACCTTAAGGTGAATCGATCGGCCCCTAGATCTCGTTCGGGGGCTTGCTTCACTGGCAGGTTTTTCCCGGCCAAACTATCTAGCGCATACAGGTGGAGAGGAACGTTTGCGCGGAAGTTCTCGACTCATACCCTATGAGTGTGGCACGATTGCCCGCTCTTTACTGAAATGAAAAAGATCTCACGTCGTAATATGGTCAAAGGGACTGCTGCAGCCGCAGCAGCCTGGAATTTTCAAGTGGTTCCCAGCCGAGTGTTTGGAGCGAATTCAAAGCTGACGCTCGGTGCCATCGGCACCGGGGGCAAAGGCGTCGCTGATATCAAGGGATGTGATGAAGCCGGCTTTGAGGTCGTGTCCCTCTGCGATGTGGTTGACGTGGCGCAATACCCGAATGTTGAGGGGCGTCTAAAGAACCTTGTCGGCACCCGCGCTAAATACCCTGACGCTTCTTTCTACATGGACTGGCGGGAGATGATTGCCAGTGAGAACGATAAGATCGACGCGGTGACCATTTCTGCGCCCGACCACGTCCACGCCCACCCCGCCATCGCTGCGATGCGTGCTGGCAAACATGTCTACTGTCAGAAGCCTCTCTCTCACAGTGTCTGGGAAGCTCGGGCAATGGCCAAGGTAGCTGCCGAAACCGGTGTGGTGACCCAGATGGGTAACCAGGCTCATGCGAACGATCACATGCGCCGCTGCGTTGAGTTGATTCAGGCAGGAATCATTGGCGAAGTTCGACAGGTCCACGCGTGGACCAATCGTCCTATTTGGCCGCAGGGAATCCCCAAGTATCCTGAGGCTGAGCCGGCGCCCAAGCACATTGACTGGGATCTTTGGTTGGGACCCACAGAAGGGGTTGAATTCAGCACGAAGATCCTGCCGTTTAACTGGCGCGGTTACTGGGAATTCGGTACCGGTGCCCTCGGTGACATGGCTTGCCACATCATGGACATGAGCTATTGGGCTGCTGATCTCGGGGCGCCGACCAGTGTGGAAGCAATCAGTGCTGATGGTCGTGGCGCGATGAGCGATATCTCGCCGCCAACCTGGTCGACGATTACCTATAAGTTCATGGATCGTGGTGATAAGCCACCCGTCAAGTATGTGTGGTACGACGGCTACAAGGACGCGGTGTT